>CAMGRA010000026.1 GCA_946061345.1 uncultured Clostridia bacterium
GGATCAGGCACAGCTCCGCGTCGATACGGCGGTTGGCGCTGGTGTTGAAGCCCGCTGCCGCGTCACGCAAAAGCCGGGTCATACGCAGCAGTTCTCCCGGGCTGAACAGCGGCAGGAGGGTCTGAAGCTCCTTTTCCGTGCAGACACCGGAGATCAGGCTGATGCCCCTGGAGGCCGTGCGCAGGATCAGCAGGTCCCGCGCCACGGTGCACAGCTCGTCCAGCATGGCCGCCAGATCCTTGCCCTCGGCATACTGCTGGTTGAAGATCGCAAGGGTCCGGGCGCTGTCGTGATTGCCGATGGCCTGCATCAGCTCCGCAGTCTTTCTCGTACCCGCAAGGCCCAGGGTCTTGCAGACCTGGTTGGTGTCGATAGGTCCCACCGTCGCCGACGCGCACTGATCCAGCAGGCTCACCGCGTCGCGCATACCTCCGTCAGCCAGCCGTGCCAGATAAGCGGCGGCGTCAGGCTCGAGGGTGATGTTTTCGCGGTAGGCAATATAGTTCAGCCGGTCGGCGATGTCCTCCGGCAGGATCCTGCGGAAGGAAAAGCGCTGGCAGCGGGACAGGATCGTTGCCGGCACCTTGTGCAGCTCCGTCGTCGCCAGGATAAACAGCAAATGCTCCGGCGGCTCCTCAATAATCTTCAGCAGCGCGTTAAAGGCGCTGATGGACAGCATATGGACCTCGTCGATGATATAGACCCGCTTTTTGACCTCGGCAGGCGTATAGACCGCGTCGTCCCGCAGGGAGCGCACATTGTCCACGCCGTTATTGGAGGCGGCGTCGATCTCCAGCACATCCATACAGGCGCCGGAGTCGATGCTTTTGCAGGCGGCGCAGCAGTTACAGGGATTGCCGTCGACGGGATGCTCACAGTTGACCGCCTTGGCAAGAATCTTTGCACAGGTGGTCTTGCCCGTGCCTCTGGTGCCGGTGAACAGATAGGCGTGGCTCAGGCGGTTGTTGATGAGCTGGTTTTTCAGCGTCTGGGTCACGGCAAGCTGACCGACCACATCGTCAAAGGTCTGGGGCCGGTATTTTCGGTATAAAGCCTGATACATCCGCTCACCTCCTGTTCATTTGATCTATAGTATAAACGATTTCGCAAAAAAAAGCAACCTTGATAATGCCGTGGGGACGCAAAAAGGGCGCATGGCTATCCCACGCGCCCCTTTTGCCGATGCTTCGGCCCATGACAAGATCGCACACCCGCATTTGAACCTGAACTATACTCGTTTCCCGTGCAGCCAACTCAGAAACGGCTGACTTGCGGCACACGAACAGATCCGCTTAATGCTGCTCGGTTCCCCGCCTGACATGGTTCACAGGAGTTCGTTGCGCAAGACCGGCTCCTCAACACCGCTTACACGGACAGGCAGCACAGCACAGGCCCGGGTGCGGGAATTCATCCCTGCTATAGCGGATTGCAGGCAACAGGGCACCGCTATCTCCCCGACTAGTGCGACCTTGTCACAGGCCGAAGTATGTAGTTTTATTCAATCTCAGTCATTTTATCATTGATAAAATCGGCCAACTCACCAATGGTTTCCAACTTCATTTCGCCGTCCATTTCAAAATCGACACCAAGTTCTTCTTCCATATCCATGATCATCTCAACCATGTCCAGAGAATCCAGATGGAGGCTCTCAAAGGTCGTATCGCGATCCATCTCTTCGACGGGAATGTCAAGCTGCTCAGAAAGATAGGTTCTGATTCTGTCGTACATCGTTCAGTCCTCCCACATAGTCTGTGTTGTCTATTGCTTATGATACTTTTTTTTTCGACAATGTCAAGAGAAATTTTTTTACTGCACGAAGTTGTTAACTGAGAAAGTCCTTCAAAATCTTGGAGCGGGAGGGGTGGCGGAGCTTTCGCAGAGCCTTGGATTCAATTTGGCGGATCCGCTCGCGTGTCACGTCAAATTCTTCTCCGACCTCCTCAAGGGTGTGCATTCTCCCGTCCTGCAGGCCGTAGCGAAGGCAGAGTACCTTTTCCTCCCGGGGTGTCAGGGTCTTGAGAACTCCGGCAAGCTGCTCCCGCAAAACGGCAAAGGTCGCCGCGTCGGCAGGCTCTGAGGCATCCTCGTCCTGAATGAAATCGCCCAAATGACTGTCATCCTCCTCACCCACTGGTGTTTCCAGGGAAATAGGCTCCTGAGCGACGCGCATGATCTCCTCCACCTTTTCCGTGGAGAGGTTCAGCTTTCCGGCGATCTCGGAGGCCGTCGGATCACGGCCCAGAGCCTGGATCAGCTCATGGGAGGCACGGGAGACGCGGTTGATGGTTTCCACCATGTGTACCGGAATGCGGATAGTCCTAGCGTGGTCAGCAATGGCCCGGGAAATAGACTGGCGTATCCACCAGGTGGCGTAGGTGGAGAATTTATAGCCCTTTGTGTAGTCAAATTTGTCGACGGCCTTAATGAGGCCCAGATTGCCCTCCTGGATCAGGTCCAAAAACGGCAGGCCCCGTCCCACATAGCGTTTCGCGATGGAGACCACCAGGCGGAGATTGGCCTCCACCATCTTATTGTGGGCCTCCATATCGCCCTCAGCCAGGCGCTTGCCCAGCTCCGTTTCCTCCTCGGCGGTGAGAAGCGGAATTTTACCGATCTCCTTAAGGTACATACGCACCGGATCGTTGACGCTCATCGCGTCGGACATTTCCTCCGTGTCGAGGAGCTTTTCCTCCTCCACCAGTTGAAGATCCTCGTCGCTGGGAGCCATGTCATCCGGCTTCGTCAGCATCTCCACCACGTCGGACACGTCGATCTCCACACCGGCAGCCTCCAGAGCGTCGTAGATCAGATCCGTCTGCTGCTCGTCAGCATCGATGGCATCCAGGGCGTCAATGAGATCCTTGGACGCAATGCGCTTTTCCTTTTTGCCGCGCTCCAAAAGCTGCTGCAGTTTTTCATGCATGACGGCATCTTG
Source organism: uncultured Clostridia bacterium (assembly GCA_946061345.1). GTDB lineage: Bacteria > Bacillota > Clostridia > Oscillospirales > Oscillospiraceae > JAZOXB01. The sequence continues at coordinate 2,936 of CAMGRA010000026.1, forward strand.
TTGCAGTTCGTCCATGTTATGTACCTCCATATCCTTTTTTCTTGAGAAGCCGCTCCTGCATAGCCTTGATGTCGCTGCGGTCCGTGATCTGCGTCTTGCCGTATTCCTCGGTGATGATATGCACGCAGTCGTCAAAGGCCTCGTCCGACAGGACCACATCCGGCTTTTGCAGGATCTCGGTCAAATGGGCCATTTCCTCCGGTGTCAGCAGGTCGGAAAGGCCGCTGGGGGTCACGGAAAGGTCGTCGCGCCACCGCTCTCTGAGGGCGTCGAAGGCTCTGCCGAACATGGGAACGGAGAATTGCTCCCGTGCCAGCGCCTGCGCCCGGTCAAAGAGGTCCGGCTGGCGCAGAAGCATCCGCAGCAGATTTTCCTCGGCCATGGCGGAGCGCATATTGTCATAGCGCAGGTTGCGGGCTCTCGGCTGCCGTATGTTGGCGGCCTCCAGATCCTTCTTTTCCTGTGCCTTGCGCTGGATGGCGACGCGGCGCTTGAATGCCTTGTTGATCTCCAGCTTCATGACCTCCGGCGTCAGTCCGGCCATTTCCGCCGCACGTGCACCATAGATCTCCCGCTCCACGGCGGTGGAGTAGGTGGAGATCAGGTCAGCAGCCTGCTTGGCAAATTCCACCTTCTGCTCGTCGGAGGACAGGTCGAATTTCATCTGCAGGGAGCGCAGACGGTACTCCGCCTGATTCTCCGAGCCTTGCAGCAGCAGCCGGAAGCGGTCTGCTCCGAACTTTTTCAGGAACTCGTCCGGGTCCTTTGCGCCCTGCATCCGCAGGACCTTGACACGCAGGCCGGTCTTTTCCAGCATGGGAATGGCGCGGGCCGTAGCGTTTTGCCCCGCAGCGTCGCCGTCATAGGTCAGCACGATCTCATTGGTATATTTGGATAGCATATCCGCGTGCTCCTGGGTCAGCGAGGTGCCGAGGGAGGCTACGGCGCAGTCAAAGCCGTACTGGTGCAGCGCAATAGCGTCCATGTAGCCCTCCGTGAGGATGATAAAGCCCTGCTTACTCTTTTTGACGATATTCATGGCAAAAAGGTTTCGCCTTTTGTTAAAAATAATTGTCTCCGGGGAATTGAGATACTTGGGCGTGGAGTCGTCCATGACCCGTCCGCCGAAGCCGATGACGTTGCCACGGACGTCGATGATGGGAAACATCAGGCGGTTGCGGAAGCGGTCATAGAGGGTGCCCTTTTTCTCGTTTTTCAGCACCAGACCGGCCTCCAGCAGCTCCTGCTTGGAAAAGCCCCTGGCCGTCATGGTGTCTAACAGGTCGCTCCAGGCGTTGGGCGCAAAGCCAAGACCAAACCGCGTCACCGTGGAGGCAGAAAGCCCCCGTTTGGCAACATAGGCGCGGGCCTCCTCCGCCGATGGCGTTTTGAGCTGCTCATGGAAAAACCGCGCAGCTTCCTTACACAGGGCCCAGAGACGTTCCTTTTTCTTATACTGGGACTGACCCAGGTTGTCTTCGGGAACCTCGATACCGGCGCGTTTGCCCAGGAACCGCACCGCGTCCGGGTAGCTGAGGTTCTCGATCTCCATAATGAAATTGATAACGCCGCCGCCCTTGTGGCAGCCGAAGCAGTAGTAAATGCCTTTTTCCGGGTTGACGGAGAAGGACGGGGTCTTTTCGCCGTGGAAAGGGCACAGACCAAACAGGTTGCTTCCCTTGCGCGTCAGCGCGACATACTGCCCGACTACATCCTCAATGGGATTTCGATGATTCAGTTCGTCCAGAAACGCCGGTGAAAAGGCCATTTTACTTCTCCTTTCCTGTGATTTTCGGCAAAAACCACTGTCTTCTATCCACGCACCTGCCAGGCCATTGGGATAAACAGCTCGTCATATTTATACATGGCGTATTTATCGGTCATCCCAGCGATATAGTCGCAGACCGTCCGCTCCATGCCGTCAAAGTCAAGCTGGGGCTGGAAATCGGCGGGAAGCGCCTGTGGATGGGCAATGTAGTATTCATAGAGCCGCTTCAAAATGTCCCGGGCCTTGGCTTCCTCGCCCTTTGCCACGGGATTTTTATAGACCCGCTCAAACATGAAGCTGCGCAGCGCCTCCATGGCACCGGCCACCGGCTCTGTCATGCCCAGGGTCTGAGTTTCGGCGGTGTGGAAAATGAGGTCTGTGACCAGGGTGTTGATGCGGTCCCGGTGGGTGTCGCCCAGAATATCAGCAATCCCCCGGGGAATGTCAGCGTCAGTCAGGATCCCGGCGCGCATGGCGTCATCGATGTCGTGATTGATATAGGCGATCTGGTCGGAAATACGGACGATCTGCCCCTCCAGTGTGGCAGGCAGGGGGCCTGAACGGCTGTGGCCCAGAATGCCCATGCGAACCTCGTAGGTCAAATTCAGACCCTGGCCATCCTTTTCCAGAAAATCAACCACCCGCAGGGATTGCTCGTTGTGGCGGAAGGGTTTTCCCGTCACCTCCGTCAGCGCCACCTCTCCGGCGTGACCGAAGGGGGTGTGTCCCAGGTCATGGCCAAAGGCAATGGCTTCGGACAAATCCTCGTTGAGCCGCAGGGCGCGGGTGATAGTGCGGGCGACGCGGGCCACCTCTAAGGTGTGGGTCATGCGGGTGCGGTAGTGGTCGCCCTCCGGCTGGAGAAAGACCTGGGTCTTGTGCATCAGGCGGCGAAAGGATTTGCTGTGGAGAATTCGGTCGCTGTCGCGCTGGTAGCAGGTCCGCACGTCATTTTCCGTCGCAGCCTCAGGTCTCGGACGGCCCAGAGTGGCGTCGGAGAATTGCGCCTTTTCCGAAAGGCGCTGATGCTCATCGTGTTCCAGTTGCTCCCGGATGGTCATGTCAATCCCTCCGTTACAGCTCCAGTCGGTAGCTGGCTCCCTGGGCGGTGTCCTTCACCTTTTGAAAGCCCGCGCCGAGAAACAGCCGCTGAGAGCCAATATTATCCTGATAGATCTCCTCCACAGCCAGATGGTCCCAGCCCAGTTCCCTTGCATAGGCGATGAGGCCCCGCAGGACCCGTCCGCCGATGCCGCGCTGCTGGTAGCCGGGCGCGATGACGATGGGAAGATCGTCCCGGCACAGGGTCACGTCGCCCACAGGGATGTATGTATCCGACTGCTTCAGTTCAATAAAATAAAGCGCGCCTTTTTGGTCAAGATAAGTATACATCCGCCGCAGCAGTTCTGCGTCGTAGGGCTCCGTCCGGTGGTCAACACCCCAGAGGGTCTGAGCGTCCTGATACCACGGCAGGGCAAAATCGTGTTGTCCGTCATAGAGCCGCAGGCGCAGCGTATCGTCAATAACGATCATTTCCGTCATAGCTGTTTTGCTTTTAGGATCAGGTTGTTGGGAGTATAGAAACCCAGCTTTTTGTAAAAAAGCTCGTGCATCTCGTCATTGACCGCCGTAAGCTGGATCATAGCGCCTCCCGCTGCTTTGATACGGCGTTCCATCTCCTGCATCAGCCGGGTGCCGACGCCACGGCCCTGCGCGTCCTTTGCCACGACGATCTCATGCAGGTCGTAGGCCAGCAGGTCGTCATACTGGGTAAACCAGCCAAAAACGACGCAGACGATTCTGCCGTCATCTTCCCCAAAAATGCAGCAGGCGTCCTCGCGGGTGCAAATGGGCCGGATCCGGCGCAGAGCAGTCTCCGCCGTCCAGCAGCCGTCCTCATATCGATTGTAATAGTCCATATAGAACGCCGCGACGGATTTCAGGTCCGCCGGGCCGATGTTTCGGTAGGTCATTCTTTTACCTCTGTATTTGCTGTTCCAGCGGGAAAGCGCGGTATTCGTTCTCCCCCACCAGGCCCTCGATGGTACCGGCCGAGAGATCCAGCACCCGTGCAAGGAAGGGCTGGGTCTGCGTTTCCGGCAGCAGAAGGTCAAAGCTGACGTCCGCACCGAAGTCCGTATTCTTGATGATCCCGTCAAAGGCGGCGATCTCCAGCTTGACCCGCTCATACCAGCTATAGGGACAGGGCAGGTAGACATTCGTCCAGACGCGCTTCATGGAGCGTCCGGCGGCGTCCAGCGCGATCTTTGCCCCGTGGGCATAGGCCCGCACCAGGCCGCCCGCTCCCAGCAGGATGCCGCCGAAATACCGCGTTACCACGCAGGTCACGTTGAAGATCCCCTCCCGCTGCAGGACCTGCAGCACGGGCATACCGGCAGTGCCGCCCGGTTCTCCGTCGTCGGAAAACCGCGTTGCGCCGTCCCGGATGATATAGGCGTAGACATTATGGGTCGCGTCCCAGTATTTTTCCCGCATCTGCTTCAGCCGCGCCAGCGCTTCCTCCTCGGTCTCGGTGCAGAAGATATGCCCGATAAACCGGGAGCGCCGTTCGACGAATTCGGCATCGGCGTCCCGGGTCGGTACCAGATACTCCTTCATTGCTCCGGCTCCTTTACGAACCTCCGGTAACGTCCGTAAAGCTCCTCGGTGCAGACCGTTTCCACCTCGATGCCCTCGGCAGCATAGTCCACCCGAAGGACCTGAGCCTGGTCGTGGAGGATATTCAGCACGCCGCCCTCGCCATAGGGAAGGAGCATCGTAACATGATGCAGCTTGCCCAGAAGGGTCTCCTCGATCCGGGTCAGAAGCTCATCCAGCCCCACACCGTTGCGGGCGCACATGGGGATGTTCTTTTCGCTCGCGGGCAGATTATTGACATCCTCCAGCAGGTCTGCCTTGTTGTAACAGCGCAGGACCGGTATGCCGGGCTTTGCCAGCTTGTCGATGAGCCGGTCCACTACCTCGATATGGGCCTCCCGCTGAGAGTCGGAGGCATCGATCACGTGGAGCAGCAGATCAGCGTACTGCAGCTCCTCCAAGGTCGCCTGGAACGCCTCGATCAGATGGTGGGGCAGCTTGGCGATGAAGCCGACGGTGTCCGACAGCAGCACCTCCAGATGGTCTGAGACCCGCAGACGCCGGGTGGTGGTGTCCAGCGTGTCAAAGAGGCGGTTATTGGCCGGGATGCCGGCATCAGTCAACTGATTGAGAAGCGTTGATTTTCCCGCGTTGGTGTAGCCCACCAGGGCAACCACGGGGACGGAATTCCGGATGCGGCGTTCCCGCTGGACGGCACGAACCTTGCGCACCTCGTTCAGCTCTTCCTGCAAACGGTTGATCCGTTCGCGAATATGCCGCCGGTCAGTCTCCAGCTTGGTTTCGCCGGGGCCTCTTGTGCCGATACCGCCGCCCAGACGGGACATGGATTTTCCCATGCCGGACAGCTTGGGCAGCAGATACTGATACTGGGCAAGCTCCACCTGCAAACGCCCCTCGGCGGTCTTGGCCCGCTGGGCAAAAATATCCAAAATCAGGGCGCTCCTGTCCAGGACAGTCACGCCGGTCAGTTCCTCCAGCGCGCGGATCTGCGACGGCGAGAGGTCATTATCAAAGATCACCAGAGTTGCGCCGCTGTTTTCCAGCAGGGTGCAGATCTCCTGCGCCTTTCCCTCGCCGATGAAGCTGTGGGGGTCCGGCGTGTGGCGGTTTTGCAAAACCTTGGCCACGCAGGTGCCGCCCGCCGTCTCCAGCAGGGCCTCCAGCTCGTCCAGGGTCTCATAGGTGGCTGTGTCCTCCGGCTTAAAGCAGTCGGCGTTGAGGCCGACCAAAACTGCCTTCTCACTGACCACCCGGTCGTTTTGTATCATGCGTTTCACCCAAATTCTGACAAATAATGAAAAAAGTCCGCACCGCTACGATGCGAACTTTTCATTCTTACTTCAGGCCAAACTTCTTGTTGAAGCGGTCAACGCGTCCGCCGGTGTCAACCAGCTTCTGCTTGCCGGTATAGAAAGGGTGGCACTTGGAGCAAATTTCGACCTTGATGTCCTTCTTGGTGGAGCCGGTCTCAATGATTTCGCCGCAAGCACAACGGATCGTCGTCTGTTCGTATTTCGGATGGATACCTTCCTTCATCACATTCACCTCTTTCTTGCTTTCGTAAAAGGGCAAAATGCCCTGTATTTGTCCAATGCCCGACTATATTATCACACATGTTCCCGAATTGCAAGTATTTTTTTCGTTTTTTCGTGAAATATTTTATTGGATCGCTGCTTGGGGACGCTTTTCTTTATCTATCTCCGCAACCCGTTTCGCACAGGTGCAAGGGCTACCGTTCTTTGATCGGAATGACCCGGGCGCGGGCTTCCGAATTGGGCGGCATGGGCGTGCCCCTGTCGGCAAAGAGGCCGTAAAGGTCCGCCGCACGGCGTTCCAGCTCGGCGTAGGCGCTGTCCGGCGGCGTTTGCCCGGCGTTGATGATGGGGATGGAGGAGGTTCGGCGGGCGGTGTGGAGGATCCTCTGTCCCGTCTCGTTGAGGGCAAGGACACGTACATAGGGCGCTTTGCTCCTTAGGGTATCCTCGCTGATCCCCAGGAACGCGCACAGGAGCATCCGCATGAGCCTTGTGCGGGTATAGCGCTTGGATTTCGCCGCCGCGAGGATGCCTTCCAGCGTCGCCTCCGTCCTACAGGCGTTCATGACCTTCCTCCACAGGCCCTCTGTTCCAAAGGGCAGCGCTTCAAAGGCCCGCTCGGGAAGCGCCCGCAAAATGGCCAGATAGGCCCGCTCTCCGGCGCTGATACGGTACTTCACAGACGCGGAAAAAAGTTCAAGCGCCGCAGCCGGGATAAAGCCCTCCCAGCTTTCCCTTTCCCGCAGGACCGTTGCCGACGGGTTTTCCCTGTCCGCGCTGTCATGGTAACTCCCGTCGCGGTGCAGCACCATGGGCCGCAGGGGACTATTCTGCTGCAGGATCGCCTTGCAGTACTCCACCGCCAGGATGTCGTTGGGCTGCTCCAAAAGACAGCCGTCGCCGCCGAGCTGCTCCAGGGCGTTCTGTCTGGCTGCAGGAAAAGACACGCCGCTGGCCAGAACGCTGCGCAGCTTCACGGAAAATTCCTCGGTCAAAAGGGTCTCCGCCGCAGACCATACTGCCTCGGCATCACCCGTTTCGCTGCCGAAGCACAGGGCGTTCACGCAGCCCAGAGCGGAAAGGATCTCCACGCCGCCGGCCGCAAAGCCCTCGGCAGATCGCAGGGCATAGGTCAGCGGCAGCTCCAGCACCAGGTCGGCGCCGCAGAACACCGCAGCCCTGGCCCGCACATATTTGTCAAGGAGGGCAGGCTCGCCCCGCTGCACATAGCTGCCGCTCATGAGACAGACGGTATTTCCCTGCTCTTTCATCATCGTCAACTGCTTGGTATGGCCGTTGTGGAACGGGTTGTATTCACAGATCACGCCGATGTTTTTCACAAAAATTGCCTCCTTTCCCAAAATTGGGCTTGCCTTGGGCGGAAATCTATTATAGAATACTACTGTCTGTGATAATACTACCACGAAAGCAAAAAAAAAGAAATAACAATTTACAGGAGATGCAACCAATGAAAATTCTGGTTATCAACGCAGGAAGCTCTTCCCTCAAGTATCAGCTCATGAACCCGGACACCGGCGAGGTCTTTGCCAAGGGCCTGTGCGAGCGTATCGCC
>CAMGRA010000027.1 GCA_946061345.1 uncultured Clostridia bacterium
AAAAAGAGGAGTGACCGCTATGCAGACCGTACTCGTGACCGACGTTCGATACCGTACTGCGTTAGCGGTCATTCGTCCTTTGGCGAAGGCAGGCTGCCGCGTTGTGGCGGTGCAAACCCGGCACGAATCGTCCCAGGCTCCAGCGGCCTTTTCTTCCCGCTATGTGAGCCAGCAGGTTTTACTGGACGGCTCCGTCAAGGACGAGGACTATGTCCGGCGCCTGCTGGAGCTGTGCAAGGCACAGGAGAGCCGCCCGGTGCTGTTTCCCATCGGCGCTGACACGCTGGCGGCGGTTTCCCGGCACCAGGCGGAATTTCAGGCGGTCTGCGACTGTCTGGTATCCCCGCCGGAGGTTCTGGACGCTGCCAACGACAAGCGGACGGTAGCTCTGACCGCCCGTCAGACCGGTGTGCCCGTGCCGGAGGAATATAACGTCTCCGCCGGACTTCCCGCCTTTCCCGTCATCATCAAGCCCCGCTGCGGCGAAAAGTTGGGACTTCACGCAGAGCAGCGCTACCAAAAGGCATCCAACGCCGACGAATTCCGCGCCGCCTACGAAAAAATTGCCGCCTACGACCCCAATCCCGTGGTTCAGGAGCTGATCTCCGGCGACGGGCAGGGCGTCTGCCTGGTCATGGACCGCGAAAGCCGTCCGGTCAGCGTGTTCTGCCACCGCCGCATCCGTGAATATCCCATCTCCGGCGGGCCCTCCGCCTGCTGCGTCAGCATCTATGACGAGGCTCTGGTCAGCCATGCAGTCAAGCTCCTGCAGGCGCTGCACTTTGTCGGCATCGCCATGGTGGAATTCAAGGGTGACCGGGTGCTGGAGATCAATCCGCGCATCTGGGGCAGCTTCCCGCTGACCGACGTCTGCGGCAGCAATTTTGCCGTGGATTACGTCCGCGCAGCAACGGGAGAAGAATTCTCCGCTCCCGACAACAATTACCGGCGCGGCAGGCGTATGCGCTTCCTGCTCAACGACACGCTGGCCTGCCTGTCCTATCTGCGCCACGGAAGACCCGCCGCCTTTTTTGGCGGCCTTGTGGATATTTTCCGCGCCAGGGAAGCCCTGTTCCGCTTCACGGACCAGAAGCCCTTCTGGCGCTATCTGTATTTGACCCTGCGCGGAAGGGGGAACAGCCAATGAACTGCCGTCTGGATCTGCATCTGCACACCCAGGCCTCCCACGACAGCCGCATGACCCTTTCCCAGGCGGTGGCTGCAGCAAAGAAGCGGGGCATCTGTGCCCTGGCCGTCAGCGATCACAACCGCTGCGCGCCGCAGGAGGTCTTTGACGAGCCTCTGCGCGACGGTGTCCTGCTGATCCCCGCCGTGGAATATTCCACCGAGGCAGGGCATCTGCTGGGCCTGTTTCTGCAAAGGCCCTGCCGCTGTCCGAACGAGGAAACGGGCCGGGTCCGCTTTTCCGATGCGGCCGCGGCCATCCACGATGCCGGCGGTCTTTGCGTCCTGGCTCATCCCTATGAGCTGACCCGTCACAGCGTGGAGGAGATCTCCGCGCAGATCGCGCAAAACGAGCCGCTGCTCGACGGCATTGAGATCTATAACTGCCGCGCCACAAAAAAGCGCGCCAACGCCAACGCCCTTGCCAAAGCGGCGGCAGAGGGCTGTGGCAAGCCGATGCTGCAGACCGCCGGAAGCGACGCCCATACACCGGCGGAGGTGGGACGGGCCTATGTGGAGGTCACGGTGCCGGAGCTGACCCCGGAGGCTCTGCGGGAGGCTCTGTGCCGTCCTGTGGACTATGCCTGTGGCAAATGCCCCCATATGGCCCTGGCCAGGAGCCAGTTGACCCTGCTGCGCAAAAAAAAGCGCGGCATCAAAGCCTGCGTCCGCTGGCTGCTTTTCGCCGCCGTCTGCTGCCTGAGAAGTGTGAAAGGAGTATTTCAATGAGTACCTTTGTCCGTCTGGGAAAGAAAGTGAAGCGTTTTGCCAAATCCGTCCTGCTGCCTGAGCCAAAGTGCTGCGTGACCTACTGCCGCCGCATTGAGCGGGTCAAGACCACGGAGCGGGTCTGCGCCATGACCTTTGATGACGGGCCTATGGGTCTTCCTGCCTCGCCGGACCTCTTTGACGGCCGCTGCCTGACGGACGTACTGCTGGATACCCTTTCGGAGTTCAACGCCAAGGGCACCTTTGACGTCATCGGCATCACCGCCGACAACTACCCCGACGCTGCCGGCGCACCGGGTACGCCTGCCTGGGGCGGCACGGCCTACGACCACTACCCTGCCTTTGAACAGGACAGCTTCGGCGGTGCCGTCAACTGTCCGCAGCTCATGGAACGCATCATCCGCGAGGGCCATCAGATCACCAACCACGGCTACCGCCACATCCTCTTCGGCAAAAAATCCTTTGTCTACGGCAAGCGCCACACCCTCGGCTCTCTGGACAAGGTGCTGGAGGATCTGGAGGCGCTGGACCGTCTCCTGCGGGGGCAGTACGGCTACCCCATGACCATGAGCCGCCCGCCCCATTATGTGGACCGCATCGACAAAAACTTTACCTCTTATGACGCCTATGAAAAAATGGGCTACCTCTACCTGGCCGCCTCCTTTGACGGGGCTGGCTGGCTGCCCGCCAAGAGTGCCGACCCGGTGCAGGCGGAGATCGACGAGATGGTCGAACCCATGCGCAAAAAGTTAGAGGAAGACCCGGACTTTTTCTGCGGGCAGATCATCTTCCAGAAGGACGGCTACAACATGGCCCTTCGCACACCGGTGGCGGTGGGCCTGCGCAGGCAGCTTGAGCTGCTGGACGCGGCAGGCTATCGGGTGGTCACCGTGCAGGAGCTGCTCAATCGCTCCCCCTTTGCCGATGTGGGCGCGGAGGACCCGGATTTTGAAGCCTTCCGCCGCCTGATTGACCGGGGCCGCGCCGTTGCCTATTCCGACAACACCCTGCGGCCCGACATACCCATGACCTGCGGCGAATTTGCCATGCTGGCAGCCCCCCGCAGCGCTGCCGTGGATGACCGTCTGGCAAAGCTCCGGGCGGGAGACAAGGCTTACCGCTCCCGTTACAGCGGTGCCATGGCCTGGTGTAAGGCCCAGGGGCTTCTCCCCCGGGAGGCAAAGGAAAACGCCCCCCTGTCTGCTGCGCTTCTGTCCGGCGCAGAGGCGCTTTTCGGCGGCCTTCTGCCGGAGGAATTCACCCGCCGCGCAGTGCTGCGCAGCTATACTAGTTCTTGATAAAAAGCTTTAAAACTTTTTATAGCGCCAAAGGCGCGTCAAGAACTGCATGAGACGGCTTTTGTGGCTTTTGCCACAAAAGGGCAACGCAAATAGCGGTGCCTTCTTAATAAAAACCAAAGGTTTTTATTAAGAATTAGTATTACAAGGCAGAATGATTTCACAGAAAACAGTCAAATCCCCGGCGGAGTGCCAAGCTCTGCCGGGGATTTGTTATGTAATCATATTTGGTTTTCCACAAACGAGGTCAGGTCACTGACGGTCTCAATGTCCTTCAGGTCATCGTCCGTCCATTCGATCCCGAATTCCTGCTCCAGCATCAGCATCAGATCCGCCAGATCCGACAGTTCCGCCTCCAGGTCCTCCAGGATCACTGTGGACATGGTGATGCGTTCCTCGTCGACGGCAAGCTCCTCCGCCAAAAAGGCGCGAATCGTTTCAAAGACCAAGATTACACCTCCAAACCGCGTTGGAATAACGCTACAAGTATACAAGCTGTCCGGGGCAAATGCAATAGGTATTTAAGCCTTTTTCTGGTTTCTTTTTCGACAGCCTCCGCAGAGGTATCTGGCTGAAAACAGCGTCAGCCTGCCAGGATCTCAGCCTTCAAAACACCATCCATCCGGGCCAGGGTGCGCAGAAGCTCCTCCGCGCCCCGCTCCACCGCGTTGGTCTCGGCGGAGATGGTCACCGACGCGCAGCCGTTGGTGGGTATGGTTTGATTGATGGTCAGTATATTTGCGCCGAATTGGGCAAAAATGGAGAGTATGGACGACAGCAGACCCGTCACGTCCCGCAGAATAAAATGGAAAGTCAGGATACGGCCCGCCATAAGATTCTGAAAGGGAGCGATGGCATCGCGGTATTTATAGAAAGCGCTGCGGCTGATGCCTGTCGCCTTGGCTGCCTCGTTGACGGTGTTGACCTCACCCGTCTCCAACAGCCATTTGGCGTGGGCCACCTTCAGAAAGACCTCGGGAAGCACCTTGGCTTCCACAATGTAGTACTTGGGGAGCTGTTCCATTTTTGTCTGCCTCCTGCGTTACATTTGTATCTCATATAAAAACATTCTATCATAGCTCTGTCAAAAAAACAAGTACGAAAGGAGAACGCCGATGAAAAAGCCCTGGAAGCTGCTGGCCTACGGAGTCTGCGGTCTTGTGGGCATCTGGCTGACAGCCAAGGTGCTGTTGCCTGTGGGTCTGCCCTTTCTGCTGGGCTATCTGCTCTCCAGTGCGGCAGCTCCTGCGGAACGGCTTCTGCGCGGCAAGGCCCGTTTTCCCCTCTGGCTCGCTTCCTTTCTCAGCGTCACAGCTGTCTCCGCTGTCCTGATCGCTCTGCTCTGGCTGCTGGGCAGAGGGCTGTTCTCTGCGGCACAGCGAATGGGTTCACGGCTGCCGGGCCTGTTGGAATCCATGGAGCAGCCGCTGCAGGCCCTCCACGCTAAGCTGCTGCGTTTGGCGGCAAACCTGCCCGCCTCTCTCGCGGCAGCGGCAACCACCTGGATCGACCGCCTGTTTGAGGGCGGAAGTGTGGTGGCAGGGACCGTCTCCGAACGGGTCCTGAGCTTTGCGGGAGGTCTGCTTTCCCGGGTACCGGACCTGTTTTTGTTCATTCTGACGGCGCTGCTGTCAGCCTTTCTCTTTTCTTCCCAAAAGGAGGTCCTGCAAAAAGCCGTTCATCGCCATCTGCCGGAGAGCTGGCTGACCCGCTTTTCTTCAGTCCGGAAACGGCTGAAAACCGCTCTGGGCGGCTATTTCAAGGCCCAGGGCTGTCTGCTGTTGGTAACTTTTTCCGTGCTGACGGCGGGCTTGCTGCTCCTGCATCGTCCCCACGCGGTGATCACCGCCCTGATCATCGCCCTCATTGACGCCCTGCCGGTGTTTGGCGTGGGCGCGGTGCTCATTCCCTGGGGTATCCTCTCCTTTTTGCAGGGAGACACCACGCTGGCCGTCGGTCTGCTGCTGCTCTACGGTGTAGCGGCTCTCTGCCGCGCTATGCTGGAGCCGCGCTTCATGGGCCATCAAATGGGCCTGAACCCGCTGCTGACCCTGCTGTGTCTCTACGCAGGTTTCCGACTGTTCGGTGTGCTGGGGATGATTTTGGTGCCTCTGGCGGTCATTCTGCTCAAGCAGCTCTATGACCTGCTGGAAGCAGCCTGAGCCGCAGCGGTCATTTCTCTCCCCGGCAAAGCTCCGCCAGGATCTCCAGAGCAGCAGGCACCCGGTCCAGGTCCAGACAGGCATAGTTGAAGATCATGCTGCCGCTGTCCGTGGGTACTGACTGATAATCGCTCAAAAACCGCACGGAAAGGCCCCGGCCCTTTGCCGCCTCCCGCAGCTCCGCGTCGCTCAGCTTGCTTCGAAGCTGCAAAAGAAAATGGGTTCCGGCGCCCGCCTCCAAAATGCGGCAGTGCTTGCCAAGGGGGCTTTCCGCCACCAGCTCCATCAGCCGCTCCCGCTTGTCCCGGTAGCGCTTGCGCAGGCGGTTCAGGTGCTTTTCATAGGCCCCGGAGGAGATGAATCTGGCCAGAGTGTACTGCTCAAAGGTGGGAACGGCGCAGGCGTAGAAGCCCAGCGTGTCGCAAAAGCGCTCCATCAGTGTCCCCGGCAGGCAGACATAGGCGATACGCAGGGACGGCGCGATGGTCTGAGAGAAGGTGCTCAGGTACAGGACCCGTTCCCGGCTGTCCATGGAAAACAGCGGCGGCACGGGAGTACCGCTGTGGCGCAGCTCACTGTCGTAGTCATCCTCCAGAATGTAGCGCTCCGGCTGGGCATAGGCCCATTGGAGCAGCTCGTTTCTGCGGCGGATAGGCATGACGATGCCCGTAGGATAGTGGTGGGCCGGAGAAATGTGGACGATATCCGCGCCGCTCTTTTTCAGTTCGCGGACACTGAGCCCCGCATCATCCAGAGGGATATGGCGCAATGTCACGTCATTGGCGTTGTAGATCTCGGTGATCTTGCGGTAGCCCGGGTCCTCGGCGGCATAGATCCGCTGTCTGCCCAGCAGCCCCACCATCAGGCCGTAGAGATGCTCGTTGCCCGCACCGACGATGATCCGTTCCGACGGCACCCGCATACCCCGGCTTTCATACAGATGGTCGGAAATGGCCCGGCGCAGCTCCGGTGCGCCGCGAAAATCCACCGGCCGCAGGATCTGCTGACCCTGCTCGGCCATGACCGTCCGCATGGTCTTGACCCAGACGGAGAAAGGAAAGGGCACGTCCTCCCCGCCGCCGCCGCTCAGATCCAGCAAGGGTGTCTGGGGCGGCGTTTCCGGTTCCGGCGGCAGCGGCGCAACGGTCAGCCGCGCCGTGTCGCCGATGGCGCAGACGTAGACGCCGCTGCGTTCCACCGCTCTGGCATAGCCCTCGGCGATGAGCTGGGCATAGGCCGTCTCCACCGTAACAACGCCCACACCAAGATTGGCCGCCAGCGCCCGTTTGGAGGGCAGACGATCCCCGGCCTTTAACACGCCGGACGCAATATCCGCCCGGATGTGGCGGTAGAGAGATATATAGAGGCTCTGGCCCCGGTCTTTTTCCAAAGTATATGTCAGCATGATCTGGTCCTATTAAAAATAATATTTTTGGTTCTTTTAATAATACCAGTTTGGAGTATAATCGTTTCATCTCAAGAAAGCAAGAGGAAAAAGCTATGAAAAATCAAAATTTGAAAAGAATGGTCCTGACGGCCCTGTTTACCGCCCTGACCTGCGTGGCGACCATGCTCATTCAGATCCAGATGCCCGCGACCCAGGGCTATGTCAACATCGGTGACTGCTTCGTGCTGCTGGGCGCATGGGTCCTCGGCCCGGTCTACGGCGCCTTTGCCGGCGGTGTCGGCTCTGCCCTTGCCGATCTCTTGGCCGGATACCCCCACTACATCGCAGGCACTCTCGTCATCAAGGCGCTGATGGCGGTGATCGCCGCGCTGCTCTACCGCAAGCTGGGCGAGAAGAACACCTACCTCGGTCAGCTCGTCGGCGGCATTGCCGCAGAGCTTTGGATGGTGGCAGGCTACTTTATCTATGCCATGCTCATTCTCGGCAAGGGTATTGCCGCCGCCACCAGCATCCCCGGCAACCTGCTGCAGGGCGCTATCGGCATCGTCGCCGCCATTGCTCTGGTCGCCGCTCTGCGGGAAAGCAAAACCCTCGACAAGGTGAGCGCCAATGGATGAATTGAGAGCGCAGGCGGCCCAGGCTGCCCGGGAGCTGATCGAAAAGGCAAAGCTCAAACAGGGCCAGATCGTCGTGGTCGGCTGCTCCACCAGCGAGATCTGCGGCAGCCGTATCGGGTCGGATTCCCGTCCCGAGGTCGCCGAGACGGTGTTTCAGGCCATTGATTCCACCCTCCGCGAGGCGGGCATCTATCTGGCTGCCCAGTGCTGTGAGCATCTCAACCGCGCCATCATCGTTGAGCGGGAGGCCGTACCCAACGCGGACATCGTGAACGTTGTCCCCCAGCCCAAGGCCGGCGGCTCCTTTGCCACCGCTGCCTATCACAGCTTCCGCGACCCGGTGGCTCTGGAGGGCATCCGCGCCGACGCCGGTCTGGACATCGGAGGCACTCTCATCGGGATGCACCTGAAGCAGGTCGCGGTGCCTGTTCGGCTGAGCCTCGACCACATCGGCAGCGCCATTTTGCTGGCGGCTCGGGTTCGCCCCAAATTCATCGGCGGCGTCCGGGCCATCTATGACCAGGAGCTTTTATAATGAACGATCTTCCCTTTTTCACTGCGGCTGACGGCATGGCAAGCCTGGTCCTTCGGGAAATTCCGAAGCGGGGAACGGCCTATGTGGTAGTCCGCTGCGTCTTCGGCAGTCAGGAGGGGCTTCTGCGCGACTGCGACAGCTTCTGCCGCAGCGCGGGAGCAAAGGAGATTCTCTACAGCGGCAATGCCGATTTTTCCGGTTTTGCCGCTGCTGCCTGTCTGACGGAGCGCGCCCTGCCCCGGGAGCGTCTGCCTGAGACTGCCGCCGCTGCGGTAGCGACGAAAGACCCACGCTGGGCGGAGCTCTACAACGAGCGCTTTGCCGCCGTCCCCGCCGCCAGGACTTACCACGCTGTGCCGGAGGGGGCTTACTTCGTCTATGACGGCGAAACGCTCATCGGTCTGGGCCAGGTCTGCGGAGACGAGATCGCCGCCGTCGCCTCCCTGCAAAAGGGACGCGGCAGGGACTGCCTCTGTGCGCTGGTAGCAAAAACCGAAGGCCCGACGGTCCGGCTTTTGTGCGCCGAGGAGAATCTGCCCGCCGTTCGGCTCTATGACAGCCTGGGCTTCTCCCGGGGCGCGGTCAGGGAACGCTGGTACCGCAGGAAATAATTGAATAATCTCTTGCAATCCTTGTTTTTTGTGGTATAATGGCGTTGAATTTCAAAGACAAAGGAGATTTTGCTATGCCTCTGGTAACTACAACTGAGATGTTCAAGAAGGCCTACAAGGGCGGCTACGCCATCGGCGCTTTCAACGTCAACAACATGGAGATCGTGCAGGGCATCACCGAAGCCTGCGCCGAGACCAGATCTCCCGTCATCCTGCAGGTGTCCAAGGGTGCCCGCGCCTACGCCAACCACACCTATCTGACCAAGCTGGTGGAAGCGGCTGTCATTGAGAACCCCGACATTCCCATCGCGCTGCACCTGGATCACGGCCCCGATTTCGAGACCTGCAAGAGCTGCATCGACGGCGGCTTCACCTCCGTTATGATCGACGGCTCCAGCCTGCCCTTTGACGAGAACGTTAAGCTGGCCAAGCGCGTGGTCGAGTACGCTCATGACCACGGCGTCGTGGTCGAGGCCGAGCTGGGCACCCTGGCCGGCATTGAGGACGAGGTCAACGTCTCCGCCGAGGACTCCTCCTATACCCGTCCCGAGGAAGTGGAAGAATTCGTCACCCGCACCGGCTGCGACTCCCTGGCCATCGCCATCGGCACCAGCCACGGCGCATATAAGTTCAAGCCCGGTACCAAGCCCCAGCTCCGCTTCGACATCCTGGAGGAAGTGGAAAAGCGCCTGCCCGGCTTCCCCATCGTGCTCCACGGTTCTTCCTCCGTGCCGCAGGAATTTGTGGAAATGATCAATACCTACGGCGGTGCAATGCCCGGCGCCATCGGTGTTCCCGAGGAGCAGCTCCGCGAGGCTGCGCGCATGGCGGTCTGCAAGATCAACATCGACTCCGACCTGCGTCTTGCCATGACCGGCACCATCCGCAAGTATTTTGCGGAGCATCCGGATCATTTTGACCCGCGCCAGTACCTCAAGCCCGCCCGTGAGAACATCAAGGCCATGGTCAAGCACAAGCTCATCGACGTGCTCGGCTGCAACGGCAAGGCTTAATCGTCATCAAAGCGCTGAAGGCTCCGGTCTTCGGCGCTTTTTTCGGCGGCAGGGCTACCGCGCACCATACCGCAGTGGAAAAATAATCTCCGCCGGCAGCCGAAAAGTGAAAACTTCTTGCTTTTCGCCGCATAAAATGGTATGATTCAGTTGCAAGAATGTCAAAATGATCAGGAGGGTTTTTTATGAAGAAGATCACAGGCTCTATCGTTGCGCTCGTTACACCCTTTAACGCCGACGGGTCTGTAGACGTGGTTCGTCTGCGGGAACTGGTCGATTGGCACATTGAAAACAAAACAGACGCGATTTTAGCCCTCGGCACCACCGGTGAGACCGCTTCCACGACACTGGAGGAGGACATCAAGACCTTTGAGGTCGTCGTTGACCAGGTCAACGGCCGTC
>CAMGRA010000028.1 GCA_946061345.1 uncultured Clostridia bacterium
TATCATAGCATAACGGACGAAAAAGGTTGTGAACAAACCGTAAAGGAACTGAAACAATTTTTCATCCCTTTGGAGTCCGTCAGCGTTCCTCTCGGAAATAGGGAAGACCCAGGGAGGAAGGCGGTTGATCCTCTTTTCTGCGGCGCAGGGAAACCATGATAAGAACCAGCAGTGTAAAGGCGTAGGGCAGCATCTTGAACAGCTCGATGGAGCTTCTGCTCAGACCGCCGATGTAATTGTAGGCCCAATAGAGCACGCCGAAGAGGTAGGCACCCCAGATGGCGCGCAGGGGCTTCCAGGTGGCGAAGATGACCAGCGCGACAGCCAGCCAGCCCAGCGCCTCGATGGTGCCCTGATTCTCCCAGGTGCCGCGGATATAGTTCATGACGTAGTAGGTGCCGCCCAGGCCGGAGATGGCAGCGCCAATGCAGGTGGCAAGGTACTTGTACTTGGTAACGTTGATGCCGGCTGCATCAGCCGTGGCGGTGTTTTCACCCACGGAGCGCAGGCTCAGGCCGGTGCGGGTCTTGCGGAGGAAGTACCACAGCAGAACGGCGATGATCAGTGCCACATAAGTCAAAAAGCCGTAGGAGAAGAGCAGAGAGCCAAGCCCCAGCTTGCCGGTAAAGCCGTCAAAGAAGTTGACCAGCTTTTCGGAGTATCTGCCGAAGATCTCACTGGTGACGTTGACCTTGACCTGGCCGACACCGCCGGCCAGCTTGTTCAGGCTGCCGCCGAAGAAGTTGCCGACACCGGAGCCGAAGATCGTCAGCGTCAGACCGGTGACGTTCTGGTTGGTGCGCAGGGTGATGGTCAGGAAAGCGTAGATCAGACCGCCGAGGGCAGCGGCTGCCAGAGTAGCCGCCAGGCACAGCGCCACGCATACCGCCGCCGACGGGGTGATGCCCGCGTTGACGCAGTAGACGTTTTCATACATAAAGGTGGCCGAAAGTCCCGCGATACCGCCCAGGTACATGATGCCGGGAACGCCCAGGTTCAGGTTGCCGCCCTTTTCCGTGAGGATCTCACCCAGGGCACCGAACATGATGACGGTGCCGAAAATGACGGCCGAGTGCAGCAGCGTCGGGAAGGAAGTCAGGAAACTCATGAAACCACTCATAGATTAACCCTCCTTATGGGAGCCGCGGAGCTTCAGCTTGTAGTTGATGAAGAACTCGCTGCCGAGGATGAAGAACAGCACGATGCCGGAGATGATCTCCGAGGCGTACTCGTTGAGCTGGAAATCGGTGGCGATCTGGATAGCACCCTTGCTGAGGAAGGTCAGCAGAGCGGAGATCAGCAGCATGACAAAGGGATTCATCTTTGCCAGCCAGGCGACGATGATGGCGGTAAAGCCACGGCCGCCGGCGGTACTGATGGAGATGGTGTGGGAGACGGCGGACACTGCCAGGAAGCCGGCAAAGCCGCAGACCGCGCCGGAAATGGCCATGGTGCGCATATAGACGCGGTTGACGCGGATGCCCGCGTAACGGGCGGTGTTCTCCGAATCGCCGACGACGGCGATCTCATAGCCCTGCTTGGAGTAGCGCAGGTAGGCCCACATGGCGGTGCACAGGGCCAGAACGATGAGGACGGTCCAGAGGTAGTCGCCGTTGTAGCCCTTGCTGAGCAGGTTGCCGATCCAGCCGGTCTTGGTGTCACTGTTGACGATGCCGACGGTGTTGGAGCCGAAGGGGTTCTCCCATTTTGCCACGCAGAAGGCGGTGAAACGGATGGCGATATAGTTCATCATCAGGGTGAACAGAGTTTCGTTGGTGTTCCACTTGGCCTTGAAGAAGCCGGGGATCAGACCCCAGATACCGCCCAGCAGGAGGGCGGCGGCGATCATGCAGACAAAGAGGAGAACGTCGGGCATTTTCCCTGCGAAATTACGCATGAAGAACATGGCACCGATGGCGCCGACCAGCATCTGGCCCTCCGCGCCGACGTTCCAGAAGCGCATCTTGAAGGCGGGTGCCAGACCGATGGCTATGCAGGTGAGGATCATCATGTCGCGCAGGAAATACTGGAAGCGCTTGCCGAACAGGTTGAACGGGTCGCCGAAGGTGCCCTTCGCCATGGAGACATAAACGTCAATGGGGTTCAGGCCGACGATGGCGAGAATGACGATGGCGGTAGCGATCAGGGAGAGAAGGATCGCGATACCGCGGATCAACGCCGATTTGCCAAAGCTGATGCTGTTACGTTTGGAAATACGGATCATTGTGCATCCTCCCTTCTGAATTGCGTCATCATCAGACCGATCTCCTCCTTGGTGGTGGCGGAGGCATCAACGATGCCGCTGACCTGACCGCCGCAGAGAACCAGGATCCGGTCACACAGCTCCAGAAGCACGTCCAGGTCCTCGCCGACATAGATGACGGCAACGCCCTTCATCTTTTGCTCCGTGAGCAGGTTGTAGATGGTGTAGGAGGTGTTGATGTCCAGGCCGCGGACGGCGTAGGCGGTCATCAGCACTGTGGGGTTGGAGGCGATCTCACGGCCGACCAGGACCTTTTGCACGTTGCCGCCGGACAGACGGCGCAGGGGGGTGCGGTTAATGTCGGGGGTGACGACCTCCAGGTCGGAGACGATCTTTTCCGCCAGGGAAGTGGGGACCTTGCGATCTGTGAAGGGGCTTTTGCCGATACGGTAAGTACGCAGCTTGATATTGTCGATGATATTCATGCTGCCCACCAGGCCCATGCCGAAGCGGTCCTCGGGGACGAAGGACAGCAGCACGCCGCTGTTAATGATGTCCAGTGGATCCATACCGTTGAGGAGCTTGTCGGTGCCGTCGGGGGCGATGTAGTGGATCTCCGTGCCGGGCTCCATCTTCTGCAGACCGGCGATGGATTCCAGCAACTCTTTCTGGCCGGAGCCTGCCACGCCGGCAATGCCCAGAATCTCACCGCCCATGGCGGTGAAGGTCACGTCGTCCAGCTTTTTAACGCCCTCCTTGTCCTTGACGGTCAGGTGCTCGATCCGGATGCGGTCCTTCAGGTCCGGGTTCTTCGGGCGGTCGATGTTCAGCGAGACGCTGCGGCCCACCATCATGTCCGTCAGAGACTGCTGGGTGGCTTCCGCCGTGTCGACGCAGCCAATGTAGCGGCCTTTGCGCAGAACGGCAACCCGGTCCGAGACTGCCAGCACCTCATGGAGCTTGTGGGTGATAATGATGATCGCCTTGCCGTCGGCGCGCATATTGCGCATGACGGAGAAGAGCTTATCTGTCTCCTGGGGTGTCAGGACGGCGGTGGGCTCGTCGAGGATCAGCACGTCCGCGCCGCGGTAGAGGACCTTGACGATCTCAACGGTCTGTTTCTGGGAGACGGACATTTCGTAGACCTTCTGGTCCGGGTCGATCTCGAAACCGTAGCGGTCCGCGATCTCCGCAACTGCCTTGCGGATGGAGGCGCGGTCCAGCTTGCCCTTGTCTCCTTCCAGGCCGAGGACGATGTTTTCAGCCGCGGTAAAGACGTCGACCAGCTTAAAATGCTGGTGGATCATACCAATGCCCTGGTGGAAGGAGTCTTTCGGCGACCGGATGGATACGGGCTTGCCGTCCACGAGGATCTCGCCCTCGTCGGGGTAGTAAATGCCGCCGAGCATGTTCATCAGCGTGGTTTTTCCGCTGCCGTTTTCACCGAGCAGAGAGAGAATTTCGCCCTTGCGGAGGGACAGCGTGATGTCGTTGTTAGCAACGACAGAGCCAAAGCGCTTGGTAATGTGGCGAAGCTCAATTGCATACTCGGAACCGGTTTCAGGGTTGTTGGCAGCGTCTGGAATTTTGATGTTGTCAACAGTTTCCAAGGCAGTCATCCTTTCTTTTGAGAGTGCAAAGCAGTCATCATGCAATTCTTTCATACTTTACTGTTTTATCATATCACAAACCGTGAAAAAAGTAAAACAGTATCGGGAAAAAAATTGCTGATAGGCCTGCCACGGTTTTCTCGGAAAAAGTTGCATATTTTTATGAAATATGAAATATTTTTGGGAAAAGTGATGAGCAAAATTTGGCACATACAAAATGCACAAAAACGGGCGACAACTTTCGTACAAAATTTCAGCCGCACTAAAAATTTTTTAGGCATGGTCGAATAATGGTTACTTATCCATCCTGCGCCGCATATTGTACCAGATCCTCTTGAAAACGCGTAAAACGCACGCGGTTCTGTTAAAATGGAATGCAGCGCGGAAGAAGCGGCAGCGCGACGAAAAATGGTTTAATATTTCGCAAACATTTTACAAAAGCGTTGAAAACATCAGCAGGGTATGATGCGCCCGTATCCGGCAGACGGACGACATAGAAAGGAGCAGATAAAATGAATCAGAACGATCAGGAGTTTCTTGTCCAGAAAATCCGCACACAGTATACCGAGAGAGAACACAGCCGGTTGGATGCGCTGCGGGAGTTGGACGCAAAGGTCAAACGCCCGGCAAATGTATTTGCCTGCATTTTCGGCAGCCTCGGTGCTATCGTTATGGGCAGCGGGATGAGCCTTGTCATGACGGACCTGGGCGCCATCCTCGGCCTGACCCATACGATGCTTCCGGGGGTTGTCATCGGCGTTGCCGGTATGCTCATGACCATTGCCGCCTATCCGCTCTATAAAGGCATTTTAGGCCGCCGCAAGAAGAAATATGCCCCTGAGATACTGAAGCTCAGCGAGCAACTCATGAACGACCGGCAGAGAAAGGGAGAATGAGAATGCGCAGCTTTTTCAAAAAAGCGTTTCAGGACATGAAAGAGAGCGCAAAGGCCCAGCATGAGGTGGATAAGGCGAACTTTGAAGCCGTCAGAATGGAGTCCAAAGCGCAGTGGGAGGAAGCAAAAGTCATGGGCAGACCCAAAACCCACAAGGCAATGATGCAGGCTGAGCGTGAGGAACAGATCGCCGCCGCGAAGAAGAGAACGGCTGAGGCGCAGGAGCGCATCGATTCCGTGCGGAAAGAATAATGTTTTTTTCGGAAAGCGGGGCGTGTTTGTGAATGACATGCCTTGCTTTTCTATCGCCGGACGAAAGAAACACGACAAACGGCTGCCGCACCATACAAAAAAGATAAAACGCAAACAAAACAGAAACATTTCTGTGATATAATAAACAAAAATACGCAGGAGGCCGGATGCTATGTTTCGGATATTGGTAGTGGAGGACGATCCCGCCCTGAACCGTGCGGTATGCACGTTCCTGAACCAGAGCGGCTATGAGGCCACGGGCTGCCTGAATGCCACGGAGGCCTATGATGCCATGTACGACAAACTGTTTGACCTGATCGTGTCGGACATCATGATGCCCCAGATCGACGGCTTTGAATTCGTGAAGACTGTGCGTTCCCTCAATGAGAATATCCCCATCCTGTTTATGACGGCCCGGGACGACTTTGCCGCCAAGCAGCGGGGATACCGGGTGGGCATCGACGACTATATGGTGAAGCCCATTGATCTGGATGAGCTGTTTCTGCGGATCGGCGCGCTGCTCCGCCGTGCCAAGATCGCCGCCTCCCGGCACCTTGAGGTGGGTGATTTTACCATGGACGCCGACGAGCACACCGCCTGCTGGAAGGGCGAAGAGATCCCTCTGACCATGCGGGAGTTCAGCCTCTTATACAAGCTGCTGTCTTATCCCAGGAAGACCTTTACAAGGGTACAGCTCATGGACGAATTCTGGGATGCCAACACGGAATCCGCACCCCGGGCTGTGGATGTGTATATGACAAAGCTGCGCAGCAAGCTGGCGCAGTGCGATTCCTTTGAGATCGTGACCGTTCACGGTCTGGGCTATAAGGCGGTGCTGAAATGAAGACGAAAAAAGTGCCGGAGCTGCTCTATGTTTTTCTGCTCTATTTTTCCCTCTGTGCCTTTGTTGTGACCTGTTCGTTCCTTCTGTTTTTCCGGGGCATCGAGATCCCGGAGCAGCAGCTTCCCAACGCCGCCCGGGCGACCTTCCTCAATGTTCTGTTTCTGACGGCTCTGTTTGTGACCATCGATGCCATACGCCGGAAGATCACTGTGGAGCGCCCGGTCGAACGGATCAAGTCGGCGCTCTCGGAGATCACAAAGGGCGATTTTTCCGTCCGGCTGGACACGAAGGGAAGCCGGGATGATTTCGCGGAGATCATGGAGAGCATCAACTGCATGACAGAGGAGTTGTCCGGGGTGGAGACTCTGCGGACGGATTTTATCACGAATGTTTCCCACGAACTGAAAACGCCGCTGGCGGTCATGCAGAACTACGGGATCATGCTGCAGCAGCCGGACCTCTCTGAGGAAAAAAGGATCGGGTACGCCAAGGCCGTTACGGATGCCGGGCGTCGTCTGGCGGACCTGATCACCAACATCCTCCGGCTGAACAAGCTGGAAAATCAGCAGATTTTTCCCGCAACGGAGGAATACGACCTGAGCGAACAGCTCTGTCAGTGCCTGCTGCAGTTTGAAACTGTATGGGAAAAGAAGAACATTGAATTGGAGACGGAGATCGACGAACAGATTCAGATCCGCGCTGATGCGGAGCTTCTGACACTGGTGTGGAACAATCTGCTTTCCAATGCCTTCAAATTTACCGGCTGCGGAGGAACCGTATCGGTCACCCTGACTGCCGATGGGAAGTATGCCACCGTCAGGGTCCGCGACACCGGCTGCGGGATGAAGCCGGAGGTGGGTGCCCATATCTTTGAAAAATTCTACCAGGGGGACGCCTCCCACGCAGCACAGGGCAACGGTCTCGGACTTGCCCTTGTAAAGCGTGTGGTGGACATCATGCATGGAGAGATCCGGGTGGAGAGTGTCTGCGGAGCGGGCAGCACTTTCACCGTGATCCTTCCGAGAGATCAATATGGAGAAGTGGAAAAAAATCTGTAAAAAGCTGCTGTTTCCGCCTGCCTGGCTGGCGGTGCCGTTGACCTTGGTCAGCATCGGCGCGCCGATAGTCGTTTTTCTAAAGGACTGGGAGGAGACGCCGATTTCCTATATTGTCTATGCGCTGTCAGCGTATACGGCGGCGGTGGCCTGTGCTTTTTCCGTGAAGGCGCTGCCTGAATGGTGCCAGAGGCTTAAAACAGCAGCATACGCCCGCCCTGCGGGCAGCCGGTACATGACGGATGCGGCCTTCCGTGTGCAGGTCTCGCTGCTGATTTCCCTGGGGATCACCCTGGCCTATTCCGTGCTGAAGCTGGTTTCCGGGATCGTCTATTCCTCCCTTTGGCTGGTTGCCGTGGCGTTGTATTATATCCTGCTTTCCGTCCTGCGCTCTGTGCTGCTTTATTATATGTATGCGGAAAAGGGGGAGCGGGATATTTTACTGGAATATAAGCAGTACCGGCTGTGCGGGTATATCATGCTGGTTTTGAACCTTTCCCTGACCGGGATCGTGATCCAAATGGTGTGGAAAAATCAGGGCTTTCACTACCCCGGAACGCTGATCTTTGCCGTTGCGGCCTATACCTTTTACACCGTGACGGTGTCTGTGATCGACCTGGTGAAATACCGGAAGTATAAAAACCCGGTGCTGTCCGCCGCCAAGGCCATCCGGTTTGCGGCGGCACTGGTCTCGCTGCTTTCCCTGGAGACTGCTATGCTCGCGCAGTTCGGCGGCGATGAAAGCTTCCGCGGATGGATGACGGCGCTGACGGGAGCCGGCGTCTGCGCTATTGTGCTGGGGATGTCGGTTTCTATGATCTCAAAGGCCAACAGAGAGATCGGAATAAGAATGAAAAATGCTGAGAAGGAGTAGTTCATTTATGGAGGAGCATTATACAGGCGACGGCTTTGCCTATACCTATTCTGCGCGGGAGCAGGAGGAGGTAAAACGGATCCGTGAAAAATACGTCCGCAAAGAGGATGATAAAATGGAGCGCCTTCGGAAGCTGGACCGGGACGTGACGTGCAAGGCGACTGCCGTCTCCGTGAGTGCCGGTGTCATAGGCGCGCTCATTCTTGGAATCGGCATGTGCTGTACCATGGTGTGGGCGGGGAAATGGTTCATTCCCGGTGTGCTGATCGGCCTCGTTGGAATTGCGGTCATCGCCGCTGCTTACCCTATGTATCAACATATTATCAAAAAGGAGCGGGAGAAGATCGCGCCGGAGATCCTTCGCCTGACCGACGAACTGATGAAATGATGCCCGGAACGCCGCGCGGATACACCGTTTGCCACGGGTGTTGATACAATAATTATATAGCAAAACCGACGTGACCTTAGCCACGCCGGTTTTGCTGAAATGTGTTATTTCCTGTGGGCCTCCATTGTGGAGGCCCTTTTTGCTAATAATTAGTTCAGTTCGGTGATGCCGTCAATTCTCAGAGCGAAGGCGGGAGCGGACTGGAAGTAGGACTCGTGGAAATAGCCGTCGAAGATCGCTTCGTCAGCGTCGGGAGTCCAGTCGCCGTCAGTATCAGTGGCAAAGGCGGAGGTGACTTCGCTGCCGCCGACGGTGAAGGTCTTGGTGTCGAACACATGGAGTGTGCCGGCCTTCAGCTGCCCAATGATGTCCTCGACCTTTTCGGCAGTGCCTTCGGCAACGTTCGGGCCAAGGGTGGTCAGAGCAACGGCATCCTGGTCGAAGCCTTCGGCCCAGTTGGTGTCAAAGGACTCGCCCTTCAGATGTGCGCCGATGGCGTAGGTGTAGTAGACGCCCCATTCGTTGGTCGGGGAGACCAACGCGGCATTGGGAGCAGCACTGAGCATATCGACGTTGTAGCCGACGGAGTAGACGGTGATGCCGGCAGCCAGCTTCTCTTCGCAGGCGGTGGGGGCACCGGTGGAGTCGGCGTGCTGGCCGATGATGACGCAGCCGCGGTCGATCAGCGCGATGGCTGCTTCGTACTCAGCGGTAATATCAAACCAGGAGTTGGTGTACTGCACATCCATGACGGCGTTGGGATAAACGGAACGCAGCCCAAGGAAGAAGGCGGTGTAGCCGGAGACGACCTCTGCGTAGGGATAAGCGCCAACGTAGCCGACCTTGACATTGCCGTCGGCATCCTTGTTGTTGGCGCCCAGCTTGCCGTCAGCGTCCAATTCGGCGATCTTCATACCGGCAACGACACCGGCAGCATAACGAGCTTCGTAGATCTTGGTGAAAGCGTTATGGAAGTTGGCCAGACCGGAAGCTTTGGCAGTATCGCCGGTCATGGCGACGATCTCCACATCGGGGAATTCAGTA
This sequence comes from uncultured Clostridia bacterium, assembly GCA_946061345.1. Classification (GTDB taxonomy): domain Bacteria; phylum Bacillota; class Clostridia; order Oscillospirales; family Oscillospiraceae; genus JAZOXB01. The sequence goes on from CAMGRA010000028.1 coordinate 9,166, forward strand.
GCAGCCTGCTGTGCGAAGGACTGGTGACCATAGGAGTTGGTGAAGATCAGGGAGCAGCCCTGGTCGATGCAGTCAACGATGGCATCGTAGCAGGTTTCGTCTTCCTTAACAGTGTACTTCCAAACGATGTTGTCCGCCTCGGTCAGACCCAGGTTGGCAACGGCTTCCTTGATGCCCAGAATATGTGCGTAGGTGTAACCTTCATTTTCGTCGCCGACAAGGACAACGCCGACCTTAATGTCGGAATCAGTGACAACGGGATCATTGTTGTTGGAATTGGGATCTTCAGGATCCTCGTTCCCTCCGGCGCAGCCCACGAACATAACAGCCATCAGGGCAACAACAAGGATGAGAGCCAAAATCTTTTTCATTTTTGTTCCTCCTTCAAATTTTCGGGCAGAAGCCCATATGTAGTTGTGCAATTACATTTAATGCACATTTATATAATACACAAAAACGGAGAAATACTCAATAGGTTTTTTGTAAAAATATGCGAATCAAAAAATTTTTGTTGATAACCTTAAAATTTTTGTGTCTGAATATGAGCAAAGTGACGAAAACCAGACGGCAAATATTCTAAATAAATAATGTATATGAGGAATCTTTGGTTTCTCAGAAACGGAAAAAAGAATCTCGAAAAAAAGAAAAAAAGTGCTTGACAGTGAAAAGACGGTGTGGTATTATAT
>CAMGRA010000029.1 GCA_946061345.1 uncultured Clostridia bacterium
GTTGCCGGTGGAGCCGTCGATGGAGATCCAGTCGCCTTCCTTATAGGTCTTGCCGGCCAGAGTGAAGTACTTCTCTTCCTCGTTGACGGTGATGTCACCGCAACCGGAGACGCAGCAGGTGCCCATGCCGCGGGCAACGACGGCAGCGTGGGAGGTCATGCCGCCGCGAACGGTCAGGATGCCCTGCGCGGCAGCCATGCCCTCGATGTCCTCGGGGCTGGTCTCCAGGCGGACCAGAACGACCTTTTCGCCGTTGGCAGCCCAGACCTTTGCATCCTCGGCGGTAAAGACGACGCGGCCGCAGGCAGCGCCGGGAGAAGCAGCCAGACCCTTGCCGACGACTTCGGCGGCCTTGAGGGCGGCGGCATCAAACTGGGGATGGAGCAGAGCGTCGAGCTGCTTGGGCTCCACGCGCATGACAGCCTCCTCGCGGGAGATCATGCCCTCGTCCACCAGGTCGCAGGCGATCTTCAGAGCGGCGGCAGCGGTACGCTTGCCGTTACGGGTCTGGAGCATGTAGAGCTTGCCGTTTTCAATGGTGAACTCCATGTCCTGCATATCGCGGTAGTGGTTTTCCAGGCGGGTGGCGATGTCCACGAACTGGTCATAGACAGCGGGCATATCCTCCTGCAGCTTGGCGATCTTGCTGGGAGTGCGGATGCCGGCGACCACGTCCTCGCCCTGAGCGTTGATGAGGTATTCGCCGAAGAGGGCCTTCTCACCAGTGGCCGGGTCACGGGTAAAGGCGACGCCGGTGCCGGACTGGTTGTTCAGGTTGCCGAAGACCATGGGTTGCACGTTGACAGCGGTGCCCCAGGAATAGGGGATGTCGTTCATGCGGCGGTAGACATTGGCGCGGGGGTTGTCCCAGGAGCGGAACACGGCCTTGATGGCCTCCATGAGCTGTGCGGCGGGATCGGTGGGGAAGTCCTCGCCCTTTTCTTCTTTATAATGAGCCTTGAACAGGACGACCAGCTTCTTCATGTCGTCGGCGTCCAGGTCGATGTCGTTCTTGACGCCCTTGGCGGCCTTGACTTCGTCAATGATGACCTCGAAGGTCTTCTTGGACAGCTCCATGACCACGTCGGAGAACATCTGGATGAAGCGGCGGTAGGAGTCGTATACGAAACGGGTAAATGCGGGCGTGGGGTTGCCTGCGATGAGACCGGCGGCGACCTCGTCGTTCATGCCGAGGTTGAGGATGGTGTCCATCATGCCGGGCATGGAAGCACGTGCGCCGGAACGGACGGAGACCAGCAGCGGATTCTTGGCGTCGCCGAAGCGCTTGCCGTTGAGCTTCTCGATCTTTGCCAGAGCCTCGTTTACCTGTGCTTTGATCTCGTCATTGATGCTGCGGCCATCCTCGTAGTACTTGGTGCAGGCTTCCGTGGAGATGGTGAAGCCCTGGGGCACCGGCATACCGAGGTTGGTCATTTCGGCAAGGTTTGCGCCCTTACCGCCGAGAAGCTCGCGCATGGAGCCGTTGCCCTCGGAAAAAAGGTATACATACTTGTGCATTTGGAATTACCCCTTTCATGTTTTGGAAACAGCCTTCTCCGGCCGCTTCGAGCGTTTCTTTTTTTATTGATTTTTTCTGCCCAAGAAGTATAGCACATCTTTCCTGAATTTGCAAATATTTTTAGCAAAAAACCCGAAAAAACACGGAGGAATGATTTTGAAACAAAACCTTTTTGCGCAGTGCAAAAAAGTTTTCATCCTCCGGCGGGCTGATTTTGCAGGATGCACGGCTCCGACTTGCAAAAAGCAAGAGATTCTTCCCCTCCGTTCGGCTCTCTTCCCGGCGTCAGCGACCGTCTTCCGCAAGGGACTGTCGGAAAAAATTCACGGAAAGACATGACAAAATCTCACAACTTCAAGATTTGTTCATATTTACAGGCTATAATGTTCGGAAATGTTCATCGCTCTGATGAAAAGCTCCCGCAGGGAGCAGGAAAGGAAGAATAAGCACCATGCTCATCAAAATTATCGTATGCCTGATCGCCGGTGCGGGAGCCGGCTTCGGCACCGGTCTGGCGGGGCTTTCCGCCGCGGCGGTAATCGCACCGATGCTCATCACATTTCTGGACGTGAACGCCTATGAGGCCGTCGGCATCGCCCTGGCCTCGGATGTGCTGGCCTCGGCAGTCTCGGCCTATACCTATAAAAAGAACGGCAACCTGGACGTGAAAAACGGCCTCATCATGCTTGTTTCCGTGCTGGTCTTTACGCTGGCAGGCAGCTATATTGCCTCCCTGCTCCCCCAGACCACCATGGGCGGCTTCTCCATGTTCATGACCCTGTTCGCGGGATTGAAGTTCATTTTCAAGCCGGTCATGTCGGCCAAGGAGAGCAACCAGGCCCGGAGCAGGAAAAAGGCCGCCGTGCAGTCTATCGTCTGCGGCGCGGCGGTGGGCCTGATCTGCGGCTTTGTCGGCGCAGGCGGCGGTATGATGATGCTGCTGGTTCTGGTCAGCGTTCTGGGCTATGAGTTAAAGACCGCCGTGGGAACCAGTGTGTTCATCATGACCTTTACCGCCTTGACGGGAGCTCTCTCCCACTTTGCCATCGGCGGCGGTGTCACGGATCTTTCCATTCTCATCATGTGCATTGTTTTCACCCTGATCTTCGCCATGCTGACGGCCAAATTTGCCAACAAAACGTCGCCAAAGGTCATGAACCGCACCCTGGGCTTCGGCCTGGCGGCCATGAGCATTGCCATGATCATCGTCAAGTATATTTAACAGGAGGAAGCAAAATGGATCTGAAAGAAGCAATGCAGGCGCGGCACAGCGTCCGCCAGTACAAGGACCGGCCCTTGGGCGTGGAGGTGATCGCCGCGCTGCGGGAGGAGATCGCCGCCTGCAACCGGGAGAGCGGCCTGCACATCCAGCTCGTCACCAACGAGCCGCGGGCCTTTGACGGCTTTATGGCCCACTACGGAGAATTCAGCGGCGTGACCAGCTACCTGGCGCTCATCGGCAAAAAAGGGCCGGAGCTTGACGAAAAATGCGGTTATTTCGGCCAGCGCCTGGTCCTGAAAGCCCAGCAGCTCGGCCTCAACACCTGCTGGGTCGCCATGTCCTACACCAAGATCAAGACCGCCTTCACCGTGGACAAGGGCGAAAAGCTCTGCGTCGTGATCGCCCTGGGCTACGGCGCGACCCAGGGTGTCCCCCACAAGTCCAGGCCCTTCTCCGAGGTGGCAAAGGCCGACGACCCGATGCCCGACTGGTTCAAAAACGGCGTGGAGGCCGCCCTGCTGGCGCCTACCGCCATGAACCAACAGAAATTCCTGCTCACCCTCAGCGGGAACAAGGTGTCTGCCAAGGCCGGCAGGGGCTTTTATACCAAGCTGGATCTTGGCATCGTGAAATACCACTTCGAGCTGGGGGCCGGAAAAGACCGGTTCGCCTGGGCATAGTCCGGCAGGGGACATTTCTATGCTGCAACTGAAGAACATTGTAAAGACCTATGTGACCGGCGACCTGAAGCAGCGCGTCGCCATTGCCCGCGTACTGATCAACAACCCCGGCATTCTGCTTGCAGACGACCGACCGGCGCTCTGGACAGCGGGACCAGTCTGCAGATCATGGAGCTGCTCAAGGAGATCGCACAGGATATCCACCTTGCTATCCGCAATCTCCCTTTCGGGCAGGTGGGTCTCGGCGTATCACACCGACCGCTGAGACTTTCACCTCCGCTTTGGAATGTATCTGATGTTTGCCTGTTCAGTTTTCAAGGTTCAATCGAGGTTTTTTACAGGTCTCTGAAAAAGTGCCTCTACTAACGAGGCCGTGAGAAGGCCAAAATTATTAGTGTTTTTCAAAAAAGTTGAAAAAATTTTCAGATCGGGAATCAAACCCCAAACAGGCATAAAAAAGACCCGACTTCCAAAATGGAAATCGGGTCGATGATGCGTATCTGTGGGGAGTTTTCTGGAAAGACGCCACCATCTACTTTAAACTGACGAACACATTTGCTGCCGGGGTTTTCCACAATGTATGTGCAGTTCTTTTCCGCACAAGAGAAGCTGTGCTGGCTTCCATATCGATAGGGGGCGAATGTGTTAATATCAGTCATAATTGCGACTCCCATCTTCCGTAAATGACAACGCAATAAGCATGTCACTGTGATCGTTAATACTATCTGATGCTTTGTCAATAAGCTCATTTTTAATTAATACGACATCATCGCTGTCGAGGGCAGATTCTGCGCCGCCGTTCCGAATATAATATGCGGAAACATGTTGTGCGTCGAGCCAGTATTGCTTGTGAAGGATTTTTTTCACGGACTGCTCTTGAGCTTTATCGGACTGACCGGCAAAAAGCATATAATTGAATGTGCCCAGTAGATACGGACTGTGCGTGGTAACTAAAACTTCGTTATTTTGGTTCTTGAACAATCCCAATACCTCTCCAATTGCCTGCTGTGACTCAGGATAGAGATGAGATTCAGGTTCTTCCAAGATTAAAAACACTCTGCGATTTTCCATTAAATAATAGAACAACAAGTTAAAAACCCACACAGTTTCTTGCTGCCCAGAGGATGCAAAGTTCATTTTGACATACTTTCCGTTTTGGAGATATAGCCGTTCTTCACCATCAACATACCGATATTGGCCTTTGAGAACAGCATCTGCTCTTTTTATTAGGAGTTTTATTGCCGGCTTTCTGCCCTTAATATTTTTGCTTATCTCAATTGAGTTTTCTGCCCTATCAAAATAGCCATGCATGCCATCCCAAAAGGCAGGCTTGATTTTGAGTATTAGTTCAATATACCGTTTTGTAACATAGTCGATATTTCTTAACTGAGAGCCTTCCAGAGAAGTAAAGATGTAATTCAATTGTTCGCTAAGCAAAGTAATTAGATTTCGTCCAGCAGGAATAAACACAGTCTCGTAAGGGTCTTCAAGCAGTTTTTCTAGTACAGCAGCTTCTCTATTTTTTTGACTTGCAGAAATATTTGTGAAGACCTTATAGTCCAATTCAACAAAATAGTCTGTGAAATCCTGACTGAAAGTGATGTTAATAAAATTACGTCCGAAATGTTGGTAGTCTTCATTAAGGGTTATACTTATTTCATATTTCCTTTTAGTATCATAAATATAGTGCATTTCCATATCGTTCGGCATATTCCAGGAAGTGCCAAAAATTTGCAAAAACTTCTCCTTCAGTTGTTGCTTCATAATGTCCAACCACTTACAAGAAGGATTACCAGAGAATTTGATCGGACCTCCTTGCATAATGATGTTTAAAATATCCTGTTTAACCGTTCTGAAATAAAAAATTGCCTTTGCGACTGTGCTTTTACCATTTGATTGAGGACCCGTGAAGATGCAAAACTCCTTAATGTCCATATCAAATTGATTCACGGGGCCCAGATTTTTAATTGAAATATGCGCCACAGGTAATCCCTCCATGTCCCGCAATATGCGTAGTTCAATAAAAATATTATTATCTAAGTATATCATACTCCGTGGTTCTTATCAATCTTTTTTATTCAACAGATGAGATCAAGAAAATGATCAACACACTTGCGCAACGTCCTACCATATATCCATTCTTAGGAGGTCATATGTCCCATTTTACAAAAGAAGAATTGCAGTTAGCAAAGCAGATGGATTTGCTGACCTACCTGCAGCTTTGCGACCCGCAGAATTTGGTGCATCTGTCGGGCGACACCTACTGCACCCGCGAGCATGACTCGCTGAAAATCAGCAACGGAAAATGGCATTGGTTTTCCCGCCATATTGGTGGACGCTCAGCCCTTGACTATCTCATCAAAGTCAAGGGCTTTTCTCTGCCCATGGCGGTAGAGCAAATCAATGGCTATTCCACTTCGGTGCCGGTTGTTCCCCAGCCGTCACAGCCGAAGCCCAAAACCATCTGCCTGCCGGAGCCCAATTCCTCCACCGCCATGGTACGCAGATACCTCAAAAGCAGAGGCATTCACGATACGGTCATCGACTTCTGCATCGACAGCGACCTGCTCTATGAGGATAAGCGGTATCATTCGGCGGTGTTTCTTGGCAGAGATTCCGCAGGAGCAATTCGCTACGCCGGCATCCGCAGCACGGGAAGTGCCTACAAGGGGGAAGCCTCCGGCAGTGACAAGCACTATTCCTTCCGCCTGCCCGGGCGGAGCGACACCGTCCATGTCTTCGAATCTGCCATTGATGCCTTGAGCTTTGCCACGCTGATGCTTTATCAGGGACAGAACTGGCATGAAGACCATCTGCTGTCGCTGGCAGGTGTGTTCAAAACCGAGCGTGACGATGTTGTCCCGGTGGCATTGCAGCAGTATTTGAAGGAGCATCCCCAAATCCGGACGATCCGCCTGCATCTGGACAACGATGCAATCGGCAGGGGTGCGGTTGCAGGAATCGTCAGAGGGCTTCAAAACAGGTATCAAATCGTTGACGAACCGCCGGTTTCCGGCAAGGACGTCAACGATTTTTTGATGCACAAAATCCATATGAAACAGGAGGTAACACGATGAACATCAAACTCTATCAGGTGAACATGGACAGGGACGAGGATTCGGTGGCGTTCCTGTCGCTGGACAATCTCCGGCACACCCATCCCAACGCAGAGGTCGATCCTGCCATCTACGATCTGGTTTACAGCGGAGAAGTGAACTGCAAGGACTTGGAAGAAGTCTTCCATCTGTTCAACTTCGACCATCCGGCAGACTTCACCGGACGCTCCATGTCCGTACGAGAAAGTGCAGCAAGCCGAGAAAGAGATTGCAGAAGCCATCTTCCGAAGAGAGAACCCTACAGTGGATGAGTATTGTAAAAAGTGGCTGATGATGCAATCCGGACGACTTCGGACTACGACGCTTGCCGATTACGAATCGAAGGTACGCAGATATATCCAGAAACCGCTGGGGAAAAAGCTCATGTCGGAAGTGACTCCCGATGATGTGAAAATCGCACTGCTCCCCGCTGCAAAAAAATCGGAGTCGGTTTACAGCTCGACGCAGATGCTCTACAAGCTGATTTTTACTTCTGCCAAAGAGAGCAACATTATCTCGGTGTCGCCGTGCGACAAGATTCCCGCAAAAGGTGGGAAGCCACCTAAAGGAAAAGAAGCGTTATCCAATGAACAGGTCAAAAAACTGCTTGACGCTATTTGTGACCTTCCTCCGTACATTTTTGTAATGATTGGCATTTATTGCGGGCTCAGACGGGAAGAGATACTGGCGCTCCAGTGGGATTGTGTTCATCTTGATGCCCCTGCTCCGTATTTGTCGGTACAACGTGCTTGGCACACCGAACATAATCGCCCGGTTATTTTGGATGAGCTGAAAACGAATGCAGCAAGGCGGGATGTGCCTATTCCACCCGAACTGCTGAAAGCCTTGCAGAAAGCAAAGGAAAATAGCTCCTCTAATTTTGTTGTAGCAAATAGTGAGGGCGGTGCTCTTTCCTATACGCAATTCCAAAGAGTCTGGAAATACATTACCACTCGAACGATAAAGGAAAGAACCTACACTCGATATGTGAACGGCCAGAAGATCAAGCACACTGTGACCCCTGTGCTTGGAGAAAAAGCCTCGCACAATGGCAAAGTGGTGTACAGCCTTGATTTTCAGGTGACACCCCATCAACTCCGCCATACCTATATCACGAATCTCATCTACGCCGGTCTTGATCCGAAAACCGTTCAGTACCTTGCCGGTCACGAGAATAGCAGAATCACCATGGATATATACGCAAAGGTAAAATACAACAACCCTGAAACCCTCTCCAATGCGGTATGCAATGCTTTCTCAAAATTAGCCTTGGCATAGCGGCATAGAGAAGCAAGGACCTGAGAACCATGTGCAGCAGCCATGTGTTCTCAGGTCTTTTCTCTGGTTGCGGCGCCACAACAAGCATCTGTGCCATGCCATTGGAAATGCCAAAATGGAGCTATGATAGTGCCGTTTGTTGTCCCATCCGTTGTCCCATTTGTTGTCCCATTAGGCTCGAAAAGTGGGGCGTTGTCCCCGTGTTGTCCCCGATAGAATCCATTTCTTTGGGCCAGATTACGCCAAAATACGACAGACGGAATTGAACATATAGAAAGCAAAAACCCCGAAAAGTTTGCACTTTTCGGAGTTTTGATAATATTTTGATGGAAAATCAGCGCTTGGAGAACTGGGGAGCGCGACGGGCGGCTTTGAGACCGTACTTCTTTCTTTCCTTCATTCTCGGGTCGCGGGTCAGGAAGCCGGCGGCCTTCAAAGTGGCGCGGTACTCGGCGTTGACACCCAGCAGAGCGCGGGAGATGCCGTGACGGATGGCGCCTGCCTGACCGGTCACACCGCCGCCCTGGACGGTGCAGACGATGTCGACCTTGCCCACCAGATCGGTGGCGACCAGAGGCTGACGGACGATCAGCTTCAGGGTATCCAGACCGAAATAGTCGTCAATATCGCGGCCGTTGATGGTGATGGAGCCGGTGCCGCCCTCATAGACGCGGACGCGGGCGATGGAAGACTTACGTCTGCCGGTGCCGTACTGATACTGTCTTTTGCTCTCGTACATAGTCTGTTACCTCCTAATCAGTCCTGCGTCCAGGCTTCGGGCTTCTGAGCGGCATGGGGATGCTCAGCACCGGCGTAGACCTTGAGACGGTTGATGGCGTTGCGGCCAAGGGTGTTCTTGGGGAGCATGCCCTTGACGGCCAGCTCGAAAGCGAAAGCGGGACGCTCAGCCATGAGGGTCTTGTACTTGACCTCTTTCAGGCCGCCGATCCAGCCGGAATGACGGCGATAGAACTTCTGGTCCAGCTTGCGGCCGGTGAGAATGGCCTTGTCGGCGTTGATGACGATGACGAAGTCGCCGCAGTCAACGTTGGGGGTGAAATCGGGCTTGATCTTGCCGCGCAGGATGTTGGCGGCGATGACAGCGGTACGGCCCAGGGGCTTGTCCGCTGCGTCGAGGACGTACCACTTGCGCTGCACGTCTTCTTTTCTGACCAGGGTAGTGGACATGGATATTTCCTCCGTATATGATAATAAATATTTTGACTTTTTCCGGCTGCCGGCGTACAATGGTACTCGGCAGCTTTACCTTTATACCACGGAGAAAATCGAATGTCAAGGGCAATTTTTGAAAAATTGATTTATTGCCGTGAGAACTCATTTATTCTTTGATTTTCTCTTGTTTTCTCTCATATACTCTCTTTTGATTTTTATTAATTTCAGGCAAAAAGGATGTTGATTATGCAGCGAATGATGGGACTGGTGCGACGGTGCGCCGACGACTACCGTATGATCTCCCCCGACGACAGGATCGCCGTCGGCGTGTCCGGCGGCAAGGACTCTCTGACCCTGCTGGCTCTGCTGGCGGCCATGCGGGAATACTACCCGCGCCCCTACGAGCTGACGGCCATCACCATCGACATGGGTCTGGAGGGGATGGATTTTTCGCCCATCGCGGAATACTGTGAGAGCCTGGGTGTCCCGTTCCACATCGTCAAGACCCAGATCGGCCCTATTATTTTCGACTACCGCAAGGAGAAGAATCCCTGCTCCATGTGCGCGAAAATGCGGCGCGGCGCGCTGAACAAGGCGCTGACGGAGCTGGGCTGTTCCAAGGTCGCCCTGGGGCATCACTATGACGACGCCGTGGAGACCTTTTTGATGAGCCTGCTGTTTGAGGGGCGGCTGAGCTGCTTCCAGCCCGTGACCTACCTGGACCGCACCGGCGTGACCCAGATCCGTCCCATGCTCTATCTGACGGAGGGCATGGTCCGGCGCTTTGCCGAGGAGCAGCGGCTCCCGGTGGTGAAAAACCGCTGCCCCGCCGACAAAAACACCAAGCGCGAGGAGATCAAGCAGCTCATCGTCCGCCTGTC
>CAMGRA010000030.1 GCA_946061345.1 uncultured Clostridia bacterium
CAGCGCTTTAGCGCCCGGTCGATGCAGGCGGCAATGTCCCGGGCGCAGTCGCCCGCAAGCCCCAGATACTCCGTCTGACAGCCCAGGCGTTCCAGCGCCGCTGAGAGGATGTAGCGGTTGGCGTTGTAGATTTTTCCGCCGTCCAGCGGACTACCCGCGTCGGCGATTTCATTTCCCGTGCAGATCAGGCCGATACGCGGCTGACGGAAGACCTGCGGCGCGGCAATGCCCTGAGAAGCCAGCGTCCCGGCAAGACCGGCGTCGATCACCGTGCCGCCCTCGGCCAGAAGCTGGCCCTTACGGACATCCTCTCCGGCGCGGACGATGTTTACGCCGCTTTGAACCGGGGAAAACAGCCGGACTGTTTTTTCATCATATTGCGTGACCTCAAACATCACAACGGCATCGGCACCCTCGGGGATGGGCGCGCCGGTCAGGATCTTGGCGGCCTGTCCGGCGGCAAGGGGCCTGGTCGGCACCGCTCCCGCCGGGATCTCCCCGACGATATCCAGGCAGACGGGCCGCTCTGGGGCGGCGTTCTCCGTGTCGGCTGCCCGCAGGGCATAGCCGTCGTAGGGAGAACGGTCAAAGGGCGGGATGTTTTCCGCCGCCGTCAGCGTCTGGGCCAGCACCCTGCCGGTGCAGTCCTCCAGCGGCAGCGCAAGGGTGTCCACAGGCCTAACCAACTCCAACAGCAGGTCCCGCGCCTGGATGTAGTCCATGTTTCTCTCCATATCCTCACCCTTTCAGCAGTATGATCGCCTCCGGCGGCAGGCAGATCCGGTCAAATCTTCCCCGGAGCTGCCGCCAGGTCTCCTTGTCCGTCTCCCAGCCGATGGTCCTTTCCGACCCGGCAGTCTTGAGCATCACGGTGTAGGAGAAGGGATTTTCGATCTCCTCCGCCACCTGGCAGGAAAAGCTGTTGCAGCCGTCCTCGGGCCGCAGATCGTGCATCCGGATGCCGACGCAGGCCGCGTCGCCCACATCCTCCGCCGTCTCCAGCTCCATATTCCAGTCCAGGGCCAGTACACGCCGCTGCCCCAGCTTTCGGATGGGAGAGATATTTTTACAGCCGGTGAGGGTGGCGGCGTTTCTCGTACCCGGCCTTGCAAAAACCTCTTTCTTTTCTCCGCAGATCTCCACCGCGCCATTGTGCATGACAGCGATCTTGTCAGAGAGGCGGAACACCTCGTCGCGGTCATGGGATACCAGAACGACAGACTTGCCGAAGCCGCGGATGATCTCCCGCACCTCCTGCTCCAGCCGGAAACGCAGATGGCTGTCCAGAGCGGAAAACGGCTCGTCCAGCAGCAGCACGCCCGGGTCCGACACCAGGATCCGCGCCAGAGCCACCCGCTGCTGTTGACCGCCGGAAAGCTGATGGGGATAGCGTTTGACCAGCTCCGTCAGGCCGAAGCTCTTGATGATGTCCTCCGTGATGGAGGCCCGTTTTTCCGCATCCCGCTCCCGTCTTGCACCGGCGCGGATGTTCTGCAGCACCGTCATATTGGGAAACAGCGCGTAGTTTTGGAACAGCAGGCCCGTGTGGCGCTGCTGGGGGGTAAGATTGATCCCCTTTTCCGAGTCGAAAAGCGTCACATCGTTTACCACGATCCTGCCCCGGTCGGGCCTTTCGATGCCCGCGATACATTTGAGCGTCATGCTCTTGCCGCAGCCGGAGGCACCCAAGAGGGCGATCACCTCGTTGCCCGCGGAAAAATGCACGTCCAGGCGGAAGACACCCAAGTTTTTTTCAATGTCAACCGAAATCGACATCTCTGCCGCCTCCCTTCTCTTTGCCGGTCCTGCGGGCCTTCTTTTCCAGCATATTGACCGCCAGCAGTACCACAAAGGAGATGGCCATGTTGACCATCACCCAACGAAAGGCCAGATTGTCGTCGTTGGTGCGCCAGAGCTGGTAGACGGTGGTGGAAATGGTGGCAGTCCGTCCGGGGGTATAGCCCGCAATCATGCTGGTGGCACCGTATTCGCCCAGCGCCCGGGCAAAGGCAAGGACAGTCCCGGCCAGGATGCCCTGCCTGCAATAGGGCAGGCGGATGCGCCAGAAAATGTAGGTGTTGGAAAGGCCGATAGACTTACCCGAATAGGCCAGAGTCTCGTCAAAGGATTCAAAAGCGCCCCGGGCCGTCCGGTACATGAGGGGGAAGATGACGATGACCGTGGCGAAAATGGCAGACCACCAGGTCATGGTCAGCTTGACGTCGAAAACCGACAGGAACCACGCGCCAATGGGACGCTTTGGCCCAAGCACACGCAGCAGCAGATAGCCCACGACCGTCGGCGGCAGCACCAGCGGCAGTGTTAGGATAACGTCCAGGACGCCCTTGACGGCTCTGGGCGCTTTGGCGATGTAGTAGGCGGCAAAAATGCCGACAAAAAAGATGATGACTGTGCTGATCCCCGCGATGCGCAGGGAGTTCCAAAGAGGAAACAGATCCAATGGACATTCGCCCCCTTCTTGTCTTATAAAAGAGGGCGGGCGAATACCGCCCGCCCTGTGAGAATCTCAATATGTATTTTCCTTATGCAACGGGGGTGAAGCCGACAGCCTCAAACACGGCGTCAGCCGCGTCAGAGGTCAGATAGTCCAAAAATGCCTTAGCCGCTTCTACGTTTTTGGAGTCCTTCAGCACGGCGGCGGGATAGATGACCTGTCCGCACATTTCGGCGGTGGCGGTGTCCACGACGGTCAGACCAGCGGAGTAAGCGTCAGTCTGATAGATGATGCCGCAGTCAACAGCAGCCTCAGCCACCTGGGAGGTAACCTCCTTGACGTTGGAGCCGTAAGTGATGCAGCCGGCATTGGCCAGGTCTTCCTCACTCAGGCCAAAATAGGCAAGGATCTTCTGGGTGTACTGTCCCACGGGAACGTCAGAATTGCCCATGGCCAGCAGAACCGTACCGGCTTCCAGACCGGCCTTCAAATCGTCATAGGACCGGATGTTGGCAGGGTTTCCTTCAGGAACGGACAGAGCGACCTTGTTCTCCAGAATGTTAAAGCGGGTATCAGCCAGCACAAAGTCCAGTCCCTCGGTGTTAACATCGGCGGAAGCGGTGATGTCCAACTGGTTCATCTGCTTCTGGCCTGCGGAGATGAAAATGTCGCAGTCCGCGCCTTCCTGGATCTGGGTCTTCAGGGTGCCGGAGGAGTCAAAGTTGAACACGATGGTGACGTTCTCATGCTCCGCCATGTACTTGTTGCCAAGCTCGGTGAGGGTCTCGGTCATGGAAGCGGCGGCAAAGACGGTCAGTTCGACCTTTTCTTCCTCTTTCGAGGTCCCGCAGCCTGCCAGCAGGCAAAGGGTCATACAAAGGGCAAGTAACAGCGCGATGGTCTTTTTCATAAGATTTCCTCCTATAATAAAATATTCGTCTCCTTGAAGACGAATACAACAAGACCTCCGAAGCTGCCCATGCTTCGGACTGCACTGTGTTTCGCCTCCTTTTCAATGAGGAAGGCCGCCCCGTTTCCAAAACGACCCTGCATCGCGTTGCCGCGATATCGGCCCCGGTTCCATAGCTCGCGCCTTAGGAAAGGGGGCTCGAAGACGTATTCAGTATACAACCTTTCGACAAAAAAGTCAAGCCCGCTATTCCGAAACAAGAATAACGGTTGCAGGTATACAATTGATGTGGGACCAGGGTATAGAAAAAAGCACTTGCCGAAGCAAGTGCTTTTTCCTGGCAGGGGCACAAGGACTTGAACCCTGAGCCTACGGTTTTGGAGACCGCCGCTCTACCAATTGAGCTATACCCCTGTATTCAATTTTGCTGTCCTGCTCCGAAGCGACCGACCGGCGGCTCCGGCAAGAAAAAATGGTGGGCCTTCAGGGACTTGAACCCGGGACCGTCCGGTTATGAGCCGGATGCTCTGACCAACTGAGCTAAAGGCCCATAAACACCGTACCAAGCAGAAGTTATTGTACCGCAGAATCCTCCCTTTGTCAAGAAAAAAATTAAGCAGACAACAATGAATAAAAATCAGCCGCGATAGCGGGTACAAAAATCATATAGTGGTACAGAAAAGCCGGTCCCCGTAAGGACCGGCTTTTTGTATCCTTGCAATTATTTCGCGTATTCCGTGGCCTTGGTCTCGCGGATGACGTTGACCTTGATCTGGCCGGGATACTCCAGCTCGGACTCGATCTTGTGGGCCAGTTCCCTGGCCAGGATGACCATATTGTCCTCGGAGACCTCCTCGGGCTTGACCATGATACGGACCTCGCGGCCAGCCTGGATGGCGTAGGATTTCTCGACTCCGGGGTAAGAGCCGGTGAGCTCCTCCAGCTTTTCCAGACGACGGATATAATTCTCCACATTCTCGCGGCGGGCGCCGGGACGCGCTGCAGAGATGGCATCGGCGGCCTGGACCAGGCAGGCAATGACCGTCCGCGGCTCCACATCGTTGTGGTGGGCCTCGATAGCGTGGATCACATCGGGGGATTCGTTGTATTTGCGGGCAAGCTCCACGCCCAACTGGACATGGCTACCCTCCATCTCGTGGTCAACAGACTTGCCCAGGTCATGCAGCAGGCCGGCACGCTTGGCCAGCGCCACATCCACGCCCAGCTCCGAAGCAAGCAGGCCGGAGATGTGCGCCACCTCGATGGAGTGATTCAGAACGTTCTGGCCGTAAGAGGTGCGGTACTTCTGGCGGCCCAGGAGCTTGATCAGCTCGGGATGCAGGTTGTTGATACCGGTCTCGAAGGTGGCCCGTTCGCCCTCCTGTTTGATGACGCGGTCGACCTCCTTGCGGGATTTTTCCACCAGGTCCTCAATGCGGGTGGGATGGATGCGTCCGTCGGCGATGAGCTTTTCCAGCGCAAGACGGGCGACCTCGCGGCGCACCGGGTCAAAGGACGAGACGGTGATGGCCTCCGGCGTGTCGTCGATGATCAGATCGACGCCGGTGATGGATTCCAGGGTGCGGATATTGCGGCCCTCACGGCCGATGATGCGGCCCTTCATTTCGTCGTTGGGCAGCGGCACCACCGAGACCGTCGCCTCGGCGGCATGGTCGGCAGCGCAGCGCTGGATGGCGATGGAGATGATCTCCCGTGCCATGGTGTCGGCGTTTTCCTTGGTCTGGGCCTCGATCTCCTTGATCTTCAGCGCAGCCTCGTGACGGCAATCATTTTCCAGGCTCTGCAGGAGCTGGTGCTTGGCCTCCTCCTGGGTCAGTCCGGAGATCTTCTCCAGCATTTCCAGTTGGCTCTTCTTGATGAGGTTGACCTCCTCCTGGGTGGCGGTGACAGCCGCCTGACGCTTATGCAGGTCCTCCTCCTTGCGCTCGAAAGCGTCCATTTTCTTATCCAGGGACTCTTCCTTCTGCTGCAGCCGGCGCTCCTGCTTCTGCAGGTCAGCGCGGCGTTCCTTGACTTCTTTTTCGTATTCGGTACGGTTTTTATGAATCTCTTCCTTGGCTTCCACCAGCATTTCGCGTTTCTTGTTCTCGCCGCCCTTGATGGCTTCGTTGATGATCCGCGTTGCTTCGGCCTCGGCGCTCTTGATCTCGCGCTCGGCCACCTTTTTACGGTAGGTCACGCCAATAAAGAAGAATAACAGTGCAGTAACGACTATAATAATAGCCCAAATGTACCATTCCATATCCCGTGAATACACCTCCTGTTACAAAAATTTGGGTTGCGTGGGAGCTTTTCGGCGCTCCCGGACCGGCATAACAGCCGGGAAGATAAAGCAACGTCTGTCCGCACTGCCCCAAAGCGCGGAAAGCGCATACCAATCCTGCGCCCCGGTAACAATTGACCGGGGATCCCGTGCGCTACGCGCACTTGCAGCCTGCCGCAGGCACGCTGCACCGTATCATGCTGAATTTTATAAAGGGCCTTGGGGGCTATCTATAAAATTCGAGTATAATCCACCGTTTATTGTACTGTCCAGACGGACAAATGTCAAGGAGTTTTTGTAATAATTATGTCTACTCTCCCATCTTATGCCAATTGGCGCAGAAAAAAAGCAATCGGGTCCATCGGGTGACGTGAACGCACCTTTTGAACTCGATCGCTATGGATTTATCCTGACAGCGCCAGTGGTATCAGCGCTGGTCAATGGGGATATACTCTTTACGGCGGATCAGCGGCTTATAGGCCGGGCGGTAAATACGGCCGCCGGTGAGGACCTCCTCCATGCGGTGGGCGCACCAGCCGGTGATGCGCGCCACGGCGAACAGGGCGGTGAACAGGTCCTGCGGGATATCCAGCATCTGATAGATCAGGCCGGAATACATATCCACATTGGCGCACATGACCTTTTCATTGCCCGTCACCTCGGCAAAAACGCCGGGTGTGACCCGCTCGATGGCCTCCATAAGCTCCAGCTCGTCAAGCATATTCTTTTGCTCCGCCAGCTTCCGGGCACCCTTTTTCAGGATCACCGTCCGCGGATCGGAGAGGGTGTAGACAGCGTGGCCCATGCCATAGACCAGCCCCGTATGGTCGCTGACCTCGCCGCGCAGGATGCGCCGGACGTAGGCAGCCACTTCCCCGTCGTCGGTCCAGTCGCGGACGTTGGCCTTGATCTCCTCAAACTGCCGCAGAACCTGACGGTTGGCACCGCCGTGCTTCGGGCCCTTGAGGGAGCCGACCGCCGCAGCGATGGCGGAATAGGTGTCGGTGCCCGTGGAGGAAACGCAGCGGCAGGAGAAGGTGGAATTGTTGCCGCCGCCGTGCTCGGCGTGGCAGACCAGGCACAGGTCCAGCACCCGCGCCTCCTCCTGGGTATAGCTCTTATCCGGGCGGATCATGCGGAGAAAATTCTCCGCCGCCGAAAGGGTCGGCTCCGGGCGGTGGAGGTAGAGGCTGTCATTTTCAAAATAGTGGCGCTTGACCACGTAGGCATAGGCCGCCATAATGGGGAACCGCGCCACCAGCTCGATGGACTGGCGCATCATGTTCTCCACGCTCAGATCGTCGGGTGTGGGGTCGTAGGTATACAGGGACAGCACCGAGCGGCCCAGCTTGTTCATGATGTCGCGGCAGGGATTTTTCAGGATGGTGTCCTCGGTGAAATTCTCCGGCAGCGCCGTGCTGTCATCCAGGAGGGAACGGAACATCTCATACTGCTCCCGGTTGGGCAGATGCCCGAACAGCAGCAGGTAGGCCACCTCCGTAAAGCCGAACCGGTCCTCGCTGACATAGGCGTTCACCAGGTCCGACAGGTCATAGCCGCGGTAGATCAGTCTGCCCTCCATGGGCTCCCGTTCGCCGTCGACCACGCGGTAGCCCAGAACATTGCCGATCTTGGTGCAGCCGACCATAACGCCGGTGCCGTCGTCGTTGCGCAGGCCGCGGTGGATGCTGCTGTTGCTGCGGGCTTCTTCCGTCAGGCTGTTATGAATCTTGTAATCCGCGCATAGATTGTGAAGGTAGTCCGCAAAGGTTGCCGACGGTACTGCCAACTCTGCCATAATATCACCCCATCGGTAAATTTGTATTATTATACCAAAAATTCACCTGTCCGTCAAGAAAAACCGCCCTGATTCAAGGAGGAACCTATGAAACGCTTCTTTTTCTGTCTGTTTTGCGTCATTGCTCTGTGCTGCACACCCTTTCTGCTCTTCCCGGAGGGATCTGCCGCTCCCTTTTGGATAGATATTATGTCAACCGAACCCGTGGCCCCATCAGACTCCATCCAGGAAGCGGAGGCAGATGTCCAGGATGCAGAGGCGACGGAACCTGCCGGACCCCTGGCCGTCAGCCAGCCCTTTGACAGCCAAGTAACTCTGCGGGTCCTTGTCGGCGGCGAGGTGACGGAAATGACCGTCTCGGACTATCTGGCGGGGACCCTGGCGGCGGAAATGCCGTCGGACTTTCCCATGGAGGCGCTGAAGGCCCAGGCCGTCGCCTCCCGGACCTTTGCCCTGAAGCAGGCTGAGGCTGAAAAGCACACAAACGCAGACATCTGCACCGACACAGCCTGCTGTCAGGGCTGGACCTCGGAGGTGAGCGCCGAGGCCATGGCGCGGTTTTCCCAAGCGGTGGCGGAAACGGACGGCCTGGTGGTGACCTACGGCGACAGCCTCATCGACGCCACCTTCTTTTCCTGCTCCGGCGGCAGAACGGAGGCAGCGGTGGCGGTCTGGGGCAGCGACATCCCCTATCTGCAGTCGGTGGAAAGCCCCGGCGAGGAGGACGCGCCCCGCTATCAGGAGACGGTCAGCCTGGACGCGGACTATTTTGCCGGCCTCCTGCAGGAGGCCTATCCGGAGATGAATCTCTCGGGACCGCCCCGGGCCTGGTTCGGTCCCTTCACCCGGACGGATGGCGGCGGCATCGGCACGGTGTTCATCGGCGGCGTCTGCGTGGAGGGGACAGCCCTGCGGCGTCTGTTATCCCTCCGTTCGACAGACATTGACATCAGCGTGACGGAGGACAGCGTCCAGATCACCACCGCGGGCTTCGGCCACCGGGTGGGCATGAGCCAGTACGGTGCGCGGGCCATGGCAGAGAGCGGCGCGGATTTTGAGGAGATCCTTCTGCATTACTATTCGGGAACGGAAATAAAAAAACTGCTCTGCCGATCGGCAGAGCAGTGATTTTTTTCTTCAGGCTGCAGTGTAGAGCATAGAGACAAAGAGCGTCACCAGGACAAAAGCAGCGGCGACCCACTTGGTGAGCCGGGCCAGCTTGGCGTCCAGGGTAGCTGCCTTGTTCTTGCCCATATAGGTGTCGGAAGAGCCGCCGGTCAGCGCGCTCATGCCGCCTTCCTTGCCGTTCTGGAACAGGACGATGATGGTCAGAGCGACGCAGGAGATGATCTGCATGATCAGAAGAATGATTTTCAAAGTATCCATTGTTACCTCCAAATTTGACCGCGCTTACGGCAGGCGGCGCGCCGGGATGCAGTTCTTGCGAACGAATATTTAACACAGTAATGATGATAATACCACAAAACCCCGATGATTTCAAGCACTTTTTTGGAAAAATCCAATTATTTTGTCGCCCAATTGCCGGTGGCCTTGCAGGTCAGGTAGGCATTGATGAAGCCGTCGATCTCGCCGTCCATGACCGCATTGATATTGGTGCTCTCATAGCCCGTGCGGGTGTCCTTTGCCAGGGTGTAGGGCATGAAGACGTAGGAGCGGATCTGGCTGCCCCACTCGATCTTCTGCTGAACGCCCTTGATGTCGGAGATCTTTTCCAGATGCTCCCGCTCCTTGATCTCGATGAGCTTGGAGCGCAGCATCCGCATACAGGTCTCGCGGTTCTGGAACTGGTC
>CAMGRA010000031.1 GCA_946061345.1 uncultured Clostridia bacterium
CGGCGGATTGACTTGGGCTGGGGAATTGGGTATAATAGGATAGTACAAAAACGAACAGTTCGTTAAATAACTTTTTTCGAGGCGATCTATGTTGGAAAGCATGATTGACAGCCTGTATATCAACAGGGGCTTATACTATGCGCTTTTTGTGCCCGTATGCAGCAAATACAAACTGACCATGACGGAGATGCTCGTGCTGCTCTATTTGGCCAAGAATCAGCAGTGCGACACGGCGTCTGGTATTGTCGACAGGCTCAAGATCACCAAATCTCACATTTCTGCGTCGGTTCGGGATCTGGAGGAGCGCGGGTATTTACAGGGCAGCTATATGGGCCACGACCGCAGAACGATCCATCTGCGCTTGTGCGACGAGGCCGCAAAGATCGTCCGGGAAGGGAACCAGGTCCAGCAGGAGTTCCTCTCGGTGGTCAGCCGGGGGTTTTCTGAGGAGGAGATCAAGACCTTCGGCGGCTATCTTGAGCGGATCAATGCCAACGTGGAGGACTATCTGCAAAACCAGCTACATTCGAAAAGGGGTTGACCGGCATGCATGAATTATACTTGAACAACATCACGGAGCTTGCCCATGAGCTGACCTATCAGCGGTATCTGCTCAACCAGGGACAGGCGAACACGCTCTTTCAGGAGCTTTCCATCCCGGAATATATCGCGCTGCACTATCTGTCCCGCTCTGCCAGCGAAAAGGACAACGAGACGGGGAAAACCTATCTGCGGGACATTGCCGCTGAGCTGAAGCTCTCCATTCCCCAGGCCTCGAGAATGGTCGGACAGCTCCGGGACAAGGGGCTGGTGTCGTGGTCCCATGACGGTGACGGCAGTGAGGGAACCTACATCATTATTACCGATTCCGGCCTCCGGCAGATGGAAACGCAGGAGACGCTCCTGAAGGACTATTACAGCAGGGTCACGGAGAAATTCGGCAGGGAGAATTTGACCACATTACTGGAACTGATGATCGAGCTTGAAAAGGTAATGGATTCGGAATTGATCGGGGAAGGAGACGGACCGGATGGAATATGAGCAGATGAACAGCTATGCTGCCGAAAAGGAAAGCCTTTGCAGGAAAAATGACAGCATTGCCCCCAGGCTCTACGACGAATACGGCGTCAAAAAGGGCCTGCGCGACGAAAACGGCAAGGGCGTGCTGGCGGGGCTGACGAATATTTCAAAAATCATTTCCTCCAAGATCATTGACGGACAGAAGACCGCCTGCGACGGTGAATTGTGGTATCGCGGCTACCGGGTCGAGGAGCTGATCGACGATTTGGGAGACGGGGAACTGGGTTTTGAAAAGGTCGCCTATCTGCTTTTGATGGGAGAACTGCCGGATGCGGAGGAACAGCGCAGATTCTCGGAGCTGATCGGTGAGTGCCGCACGCTTCCCACGAACTTCACCCGGGATGTCATCATGAAGGCGCCCAGCGACGATATCATGAATTCCATGACGCGCAGCATCCTGACGCTGGCGTCCTATGACAAGACCGCCAAGGATACCTCTGTTGGCAATTCACTGCGGCAGTGCATCCAGCTCATCGGTGAGTTCCCGCTTCTGGCGGTGTACGGTTACCACGCGTACAACTATTATGAAAACATGGACAGCATGGTGATCCACCGCCCGGATCCTGCGCTGTCGACGGCGGAAAATCTGCTGATGATGCTCCGGCCGGACAAGGCCTATACCAGGACTGAGGCGAAGGTTCTGGACACTGCGCTGATCCTCCACATGGAGCACGGCGGCGGCAACAACTCGACCTTTACCACCCGTGTCGTCACCTCCTCCGGCTCAGACACCTATTCCACGGTGGCTGCGGCCATGTCCTCCCTGAAAGGCCCCAAGCACGGCGGCGCAAATATCAAGGTCATGGAGATGATGAGCGACATCCGCGCCCATGTGAAGGACTACGCGGACAAGGACGAGATCGAAGCGTACCTGACCCGGATCGTGAGCAAGGAAGCCTTCGACGGAAAGGGCCTGATCTACGGTATGGGCCACGCGGTGTATTCGCTGTCGGACCCGAGAGAGCGCATTTTCAAGGGCTATGTGCAGCAGCTTGCCGCGGAAAAGGGCAGGGGAGATGACCTGCTCCTCTATGAGAACATTGAGGAACTGGCGCCCCGGGTCATTGCCCGGAACCGCCGTATTTTCAAGGGTGTCAGCCCCAACATCGACTTCTACAGCGGGTTTGTCTATGATATGCTCGGGATCCCCCAGGAGCTTTATACCGCCATGTTCGCCATTGCCCGCATCGTGGGCTGGAGCGCCCACCGGATCGAGGAGCTGATCTGCATGGACAAGATCATCCGTCCTGCCTATATGAGCGTGATGGAGGAAAAGTGGTCTTCCCCGCCGCAAGAATCTCCCCGGCGTTCCGACTACAGCAATTTGGAAGCCCCGGCGCAGTGAAGCGTCCGGGGCGTGTTTTTTTATCCGGTGGATGCACTTCGGTTCAAAAATAGTTCATACAGTTTTGCTTGACAAACGGTACTTGACGGACTATAGTGGAAACAAAAAAAGGATATTTTGTTTCCACTATGAAAAATGAGATCATTCGGGAGTCCATCATCAGCCTTCGGCAGGAGGGCCTGAGGTTTTCCATAGACACCCTGGCCGACCGGCTGAGAATATCAAAGAAAACCGTCTACAAGTATTTCCCGGACAAGGAAACGCTTGCACTGGCGCTGTATGAAAAGTATTTTGACGACACGGCAGAGCAGGCGGAAAAGCTGCTGGAGGCCTGCGGACGATCTTCCCGCGTGGCATTGCTGCGCCTGTACTACGACGCAAAGGTGATGACCCGGGGAGAGATCTTCAATAAGTATAAATTGAATGAGACGATCTACGCTTATGTTTCAGAGCGCAGTAACGCGCTTTGGGAGACGGTTTCATCCGCCTTCAGCGCTGCTTCTGCCGAGGAAAGAAAAACGCTTCGGATCATTCTCGACGGCACCCTTGAAAAGCTCTGCACTGTGCAGGAAAACTCGGAGGCCGTAATAGAAAGGTTGGCTGACTTGTTGTGATTATTGGATTACTTCGTATCTTTGCGGTGCTGTGCGCCGCGTTTGCCTGCGGGAGGCTCGTCTCCAAGGTGAAGCTCCCGGCCATTCTCGGCTGGCTCATCGCCGGGATCGTATTTGGGCCTTACCTTGCCGATGTGGTGACCCTGGAGATCACCGAGTCGCTGTGGTACAAGGTCTTTATCAAATTCTTTGAATGTTTTGCCGGTGTCATGATCGGCCGCGAGATCATCTTCAAGAAGCTGGCCGCCTCCGGCAAACAGATCATCGGCATCACCGTTGTCCAGTCCATCGGGACGTTTTTGTTTGTTTCCGCCGTCTTTGCGGTGGTGTTCCTGATCGCGGACATCCCGGTCTATCTGGCGTTTATCTTCGGCGGCATCGCCCTGGCGACTGCACCGGCGCCTGCCCTGTCCATCGTCAACGAGTACCACACGAAGGGCCCCGTTACGAAAACACTGATCCCTCTTGCCGCCATTGACGATGTGATCGGCGTCATCGTTTTCTTCACGGTGATCTCTGTGGTCAGCGCCGCCAACGGCAGTGCTTCCACTTCGCCCCTTGCCGTTGTGGGCATGGTGTTACTGCCCTTTGTGATCGGTATTCTGACGGGCTTCTGCGCGTCCCTCCTGATGAAGCATCTGAGAAGCGCCCGTCTGCGTCTCGTGCTGCTCCTGGGCATTCTGTGCGCCTCGACGGTTTGCGGCCTGCTGATCGACCGGTATGTTTTTCATGCTTTCAGTCTGAATTATCTGCTCATCGGCATGGCCTTCAGCGCCACGGTCGCTAATCTTCTGCCCCGGGAGGAGCTGACGGAGACCTTAAAGCTCTATGACCCCCTGCTGAGCCTGTCTTTGGTGATCGTCATTGTCAACCTGGGAATGCCGCTGGATTACCGCCTTATCGCGGGAGCGGGCCTCTTTACGGCCATTTACATTGTTTCAAGGGCCTGCGGCAAGATCGGCGGTGCTTATCTGGGCGGCAGGCTGACAAAAGCGGAGCCGACGGTCACAAAGTACCTGGGCTTTACGCTGCTGCCTCATTCCGGCGTGTCTCTGGTATTTACGGGCATCGCTGTCTCCACCCTGTCGGGGATAGACCCGTCCCTTGCCTCTATTGTGTCGGGTACCATCGTGGCGGCGGCAATCATCAATGAGATCATCGCGGTGATCGTTGCGAAATTCGCGTTCAAATGGGCCGGAGAGCTGGACGGACAGGAACAGTAGAACATAAAAAGGAGCCTGCATAGGCTCCTTTCAGTCTGTCGAAAAACTATCTTTTGATGAGAAGCCTCCCTCTGATGAGGAAGGTGGCAAAAATCTTTGATTTTTGACGGAGGGAGAGAAAATGCAGCAGATTTTTACTTGTTTCCGATAAAGACAGAACATTTTTATTCTCTCCCCCAGTCACGGCTGATGCCGTGACAGCCCCCTCGTCAGAGGGGGCCGAGGGACTTTTTTGACACGCTCAAAGGAGCCTGCATAGGCTCCTTTTTTGATGCTCTATTCTTTCCAGGCCCAGATGGCGGGCAGGGAGGCCTGCTCCATGCCCAGACGCTTCTGCAGGTGCAGGGAGGCCTCGTTGCCGTCAATGACGTGGCAGTAGGGATGCCAGCCGCGCTGCAGATGCCAGGCAATAAGAAAGGCCTCCAGTGCGTAGCCGTAACCCTTGCGGCGGTATTCGGGGAGGATCTCCAGCATTCCCATGGCACCCTCAGAATGGATGCCGATAAAGCCAGCCAGCGTGCCGTTTTCGAACAGGCCCCACATCCGCCCCGCAGCAATGCGCTTGCGCAGATAGGAGAGGCTGTTGTCTACCAGATGGTAATGAGCGGCGGCCTGCTCGGCGTATTCCGGGGTCAGCGGACGGATGTCGTGGGGCGTCTGTACCGGCGGACGGTCGGAAACATACATCCACTGGGAGCAGGGATTCTCCCCGGTAAAGCCGAAAGCCTCACCGACGGCGCGGCGGGCGTCAATGCTTTTGACCGTGATCTGCTGAAAATCGGGAACCTCCAAGCTTTTCAGGACACGGCACAGGGCTGCACCGTCGATAATATCCGTTAAAACGGAGCCGTGGCTCTGCTTCCGCACGATACAGCCCTCCGCGCCCTCATACAGCAGGGAACCGCCCTCGCGGCGCAGAAGCTCATACAGATCGACGTTTTCTTTTGTCAGTGTCATAGTAATTCTCTTTTCATTTCAGCAATAAATTCCGGCGTCGTGCCGCAGCAGCCGCCGATCAGGTCCGCGCCTGCCTCCAGCAGCACACGCATATGGGCGGCAAATTTCGCCGCCGTCATGGGGTAGACCGCCTCACCGTTGTCGGAGATAGCGGGCATTCCCGCGTTGGGCTTGACCAGCAGCGGGATCTCTGCGACGGCCTTCATATTGCGCACTAGGCTGACCAACTGCTCCGGTCCGCAGGAACAGTTGACCCCTGCCGCCGACGCACCCAGCTCCTGCAGCTCCTCCACCGCGTCGACACAGTTGCCGCCGAAGTAGGCAGAGCCGTCGGACTGGACTGTCAGGCTGCACAAAACAGGCAGGTCACAGACCTCCCGCACGGCCTCCAGGGCAACGGCGGTCTCGTCGATGCCCAGCATGGTCTCAATGACGATCAGATCCGCCCCACCCTCGGCAAGAGCAGCAGCCTGCTCCCGGTAGATCTCGTGGAGACGGTTGTATTCCATGGGACCGTTTGGTTCCAGCGGAACGCCGGTGGTGGTCATGTCGCCTGCCACCAGTGCTTTGCCGCCGGCAGCCTGCCGGGAAAGAGCGACCAGACGCCGGTTCAGCTCTTCCACCTGATCTGCCAGGCCCTCCCGTTCCAGTGTATAGCGGTTGGCGGAAAAGGTGGGCGCGTAGATGATATCCGAGCCTGCGGCTACATATTCCCGCTGCAAAGCCAGCAAAGCTTCCGGGTGGGCATCGATCCACAGCTCCGTGCAGATGCCCCGGGGCATCCCACGCTTCATCAGATTGGAACCTGTAGCACCGTCGAGCAGAAGAGGACGGCTTTGGCACAGGGCGGCGAATTCTTCTCTTTTCATGGCTGCCTCCTGAGGTTTTTTTCTATTTTACCCATTTGCTCGCCGTTTTTCAATACGAATATCCATTTTATTTCTTTTACTCTGCGGTAGAATGTGTCGGATTTCCCTTTTAACTTTTCCTGAATGTAAGCCATTTTGACCGCCTTTCGACGGCCCAAAGGGCAAAAATGGCTGATCCTGTTGTCTTTTTCGTTGACCCAGCAGAACAGTAATACTAATTCTTCATAAAAACCTTTGGTTTTTATGAAGAAGGCACCGCGATTCGCGTTGCCCTTTTGTGGCAAAAAGCCACAAAAGCCGTCTCATGCAGTTCTTGACGCACCTTTGGTGCTATAAAAAGCTCTTCAAGCTTTTTATCAAGAACTAGGGAAGCTCTGAATAAATCCGCAAGAGCGGTCAGCGAGGGATTTTACCGCAAGGCAACGTTTGGAAAACGCAGGAATACTTTGTGTATTTCAAGTTTTCCGAACGGAAGATTTGCGGCAAAAGACCCACTGAGCGCCGCAGCTGATTTGTTCAGAGGTTCCCTAGTATCACAGGGCTATACCCTAATGAAACAGATAGGAAAAGGAGCGGGACACGCACCCCGCTCCTGAAAGTGTTGTGTATTATTTGCTCAATGCCTGATTGATTTCCGCGATGTCGCTGTCGGAGAGCGGAATATGGGTTTCGGAATCCACAAAAATCGGTTCGCCGTTATAGTTTGCGTCCCCAAAGCTATCGCAGTTTGCTTTCACCATACTCGCAGCGGGCGGAGCGCGCCCAGAGGACATTCAGCGCATTCTCGGACACAGTGATTATTCCGTCACAGCGAACACCTATATCAACCAGGACGTAAGCACGCTCACTGCCGCCGTAAGCAAAATGGCATGACATGAGACGCGGAGCGTGAAGCAACCGTGAAGCAACGCCTAAAAAATCCCACAAACGCACACAATTTTTCACATGAAAAAACAGGGGTTTTCACATCGAAAACCCCTGTTTTTGGTGGAGATAAGCGGGATCGAACCGCTGACCTCTTGAATGCCATTCAAGCGCTCTCCCAGCTGAGCTATACCCCCATATTTTGCGTTAATTCCTTAGCGCAGAAATATTATAACAGATGGATGCGCAAAATGCAATACTTTTTTTGAAAATAAAAAAATAAATGTTTTGACCGTGTTTTTGACACTCGGTCATGCGTTACTTTGTATTCCGAACTACAGCCTCACAAAATAACGCGCCAGGCGTCGATCAGACGCTCCAGTGACCATGCGGCATTGGCTGGACTGGAGGAGGGGAGCAGGATCGCCTGCCTGTCCAGGACAGGCTCATTAAATCGCCGGTAATATTTCAGCGAGGCCGCGCCGTTGCAGTAAATGCGCTCGATGGGCGCACTCTCCAGAATGACGCGCAGATCGTTGGGCACGACGTCGCGGATGCTGCTGTCGGAGGAACCCTCGATGGAGCAGCTTCCAATGGAATCCCAGAGGGCGAAATGATTGTCAAGGATCAGCGCGGTTTTTTCCTCTATCGTTCGCGGGAGGGCGTAACCGGTCAGCGCCGCCATGATCCTCCAGAAGCGGTTCTGCGGATGACCGTAAAAGAACCGGGACTCTCTGGACTTGACGGACGGGAAGGAGCCGAGGATCAAAACCCTTGACTGCGCGTTATACAGCGGCGGGAAAGGATGGAACTGCACCATAATCAAACCTTCTTTCCACCCAGCATTTTACCCCGACCGCGGCTTTCTGTCAATGCTTCTGCGCAAAACGCGGCGGACCCAGTGAAAATCATAGGGCGAAAGAGCTTGGGAAAGCAGATAAAGAGCGGAGAGGAGCAGAAGAAAAACAGCGCTTTTCATTACCGTGTGGGAGGGAAGAACGGCAGCAGGCAGCAACGCAAGCAGAGCACACACCGGCGGCAGGAGAAGATCCCGCACGCCCGGGCGGCAATCGCTGGATCGCAGCAGCCGCCGCAAGCTCAGAAACAGGTTGACCGCGTGGGTCACAATAAAGCTGAACAGGTAGCCGCCGATGCCCCAGCGCGGCAGGAGAACAAAGAGAAAAACCACATCCAGCAGGGAGGTCAGGGTGTTGATGCGGACGCAGCTTACCTGTTCCGCCAGACCTTTCAGCATCCCGTCGGTGATAGCGTCGAGATAGAGCATGATGACCACGGGAGCAAAGCAGCGCAGGAAATAGCCCGCTTCCTCGCTGCCGTAGATGGCCCCGCCCAGGGGATAGGCGTTGAGAAAGAGAAGTCCTGCCACGGCGCAGGCGAATACCATAGTCAGCCGCAGACACTTTTCTGAAAGGTCGGCAATACGCAGACGCCTTCCCATGGCGCGGCTCCGGGAAAGCTCCGGCACCAGAAGATCGGAGACGGAGTAGAGGATCGCGGCGGGGAACATCATGATGGGAAAAACCATGGCGTGGATGGTGCCGTAGCTTGCCATGGCGGCCTCTGAGGAGCCGGAGAACCGGGCCAGCCCAAAGGGGATCAGAAGCTGCTCCGCGGAATTCAGCCCGGCCCGCAAAAGATCATTGAGGGCGATGGGAACGCAGAGACGAAGCAGCCGACGGTCCATGGCAGACCGGCTGCCCCTGGGCGCGGTGTGCCGCATATCCCTGCGGAACATGAAATACAGAAGACAAAAGTCAAAAACCGTACCCAGACTGCTGCCCAGGGTGATGGCGAGGCAGGCACGCGACAGGTCATTACCCGCCCAGGTCAGGAGCAGGACTGCCGTGAGCAGCACGGAAAGGAGCCGTTCGGCGATCTCGGTGGCGACCAGACGGCGGATACGGGAGCAGGCGGTGAAATACCCCGTCATAATGCCGCAAAGGCAGGAAAAGGGGAGCGCGAGGCCCATGACACGGAGGGAGGCGGCGGCGCGGATGTCCTGCAGAAGAACGTCCGCAACGGGCCCTGCCAGAAAAAAGAGGGCAGCGCCGGTCAGGGAACTGACCAGAAGACCGCCCCGCAGGCAGGTGGAGACGGCCAGCCGCACGCCGCCGAGACGCCGATGTCCGAATTCCTCCGCCGCCAGGCACATGGAGGCGATACGAATACCGCCGGTGCCTGCCAGAATGGCAAAAACGCCGACGGTGGAGATGA
>CAMGRA010000032.1 GCA_946061345.1 uncultured Clostridia bacterium
GCCTGCGGGCGCTTATCATGCAGAATCTGACGCGCCTCCGGCGCTATAAAAAGGTGTTAACCTTTTTATCAGATTCCTATGAAATCGCAGGAATGCTTTGTGTATTTCAAGGTTTTCAAACCGAAAAGCTGGGGCAAAAGATCCGTTGAGCGCCGCAGTCGATTTGTTCAGAGGTTCCCAAGAACAAAGGCTTGGAACCGAGGAGCGTCCCCCCCACGAAGTTTTTGCCGGCCGGGCAGCTGTATAATACTTTCCTGACAAAAAACTTGCGCCGAAAGCACGTCAAAAACTGCATAAAACAGGCCCTGCGCTGCTTGAAGCATAGAAGGGCAACGCATTATGAGATGCCCTATGAACACAACACAAAAGGGCTTTCAATAGGAATCACATTAAGTTATTAAATTAGCGCTGTGCGAAAAGGGAGGGCAGAATCGTTTGTCCTCTGCGAAGTGACAGCGCGTGGCCTACAAATCACGATTTGCTTTTGCTCTGATACTGCCCGTTGTAACGCTCAATAGCCAGCCGCAGCAGGTCCAGCGCCCGCTCCAACTCCTCCGCGCAGCGCACATAGGCGATGCGGATCTCGCTGACGCCTGCGCCCTCGGTGGCATAGAAGCCGCTGCCCGGCGCGAACATGACCGTCTCGCCGTGGTCCTCAAATTCCTGCAGCAGGAACATCTGGAAGTCCTCCGCGTTGTCCACGGGCAGCTTGGCCATGGTGTAAAAGGCACCCTTCGGCTCGGTGGTGACAACGCCGGGAATTTCCCGCAGCTTGCGGTAGCAGACGTCGCGGCGGTGCTGATACTCCTGCCGGGTGGCGTCGAAATAGGACGGTTCCACGCCGTAAAGGGCCGCCGCGCCCACCTGATCCAGAGTAGCCACACTCAGACGGGCCTGGGCGATCTTCGTTGCCGCGTCGATCAGGGCCTTGTTGCGGCAAAGCAGTGCGCCGATCCTGGCGCCGCAGGCGCTGAAGCGCTTGGAAACGGAGTCGATGAGGATGAGCTGCTCCGCCATATCCTCAAAACGGGCCGCCGTGGTCAGGTGACCGCCGTCATAGATGAACTCGCGGTAGACCTCGTCGCAGATGAAATAGAGGTCATGCTCCCTGGCGATATCCGCCAGCAGGCGCAGCTCCTCCTCCGTCAGGACGGTGCCGGTGGGGTTGCCGGGGTTGGTGACCAGAAGCGCCCGGGTATTTTCATTGATGAGCGGCTCGATCTGCTCCCGGGTGGCGTAGCGGTAGCCGTCCTCGGGCCTGGTATGCACCGGGCAGATACGGCCTCCCGCCGCGCGGATAAAGGTGTGGTAATTGGGGTAGAAGGGCTCGGGGACGATGACCTCGCTGCCCTCGTCGAGGATGCAAAGCATCGCCATGAGCAGCGCCTCGCTGCCGCCGGTGGTGATGAGGATGTCGCCGCTGTCAAAGTCCACCCCCAGGCGGGCGTAGTAACCCCGCACCGCCTCGATGAGGGCAGGGATGCCGGGGGACGGCGCGTAGGCCAGGACGCTTTCGCGGTAATTGGCGATGGCGTCGAAATAGACCTCGGGGGTCTGAATGTCCGGCTGGCCGATGTTCAGGGAATGGATGGTGACGCCGCGCTTTTTCGCCGCTTCCGCAAAGGGGTAAAACTTGCGGATGGGCGACAGTTCACAGGCGTCGATCTTTTTGGATAGCTTCATAAATTACAGCCTCGGTTCTCTGTTTATGCTCTTGCTAAAAGGCGCTCCACGGCGTCGGTCTTTTCCCAGGGCAGATCCAGGTCCGTGCGGCCGAAGTGGCCGTAGGCCGCAGTCTGCTGGTAGATGGGACGGCGCAGGTCCAGGGCGGAAATGATGGCGGCGGGGCGCAGATCAAAGCACTCGCTGACGATTTCACTCAGGCGCAGGTCGCTGAGCTTGCCGGTGCCGTAGGTGTCCACATGGATGGAGACGGGCCGCGCCACGCCGATGGCATAGGCCAGCTCGATCTGGCAGCGGCGGGCAAGTCCGGCGGCGACGATGTTCTTCGCAACGTAGCGGGCCATATAGGCGGCGCTGCGGTCCACCTTGGTCGGGTCCTTGCCGGAGAAGCAGCCGCCGCCGTGGGCAGCGTAGCCGCCGTAGGTATCCACGATGATCTTTCTGCCGGTCAGGCCGGAGTCGCCCACCGGTCCGCCGATGACAAAGCGCCCGGTCGGGTTTACATAAAACTTGGTATCCCGGTCCAGCAAGCTCTCCGGCAGGGTGGGCCGGATGATCTCCTCCACCACCGCTTCCCGCAGTTCCTCGATGGAGATGTCGGCGGCGTGCTGGGTGGAGATGACCACGTTGTCGATGCGCTCCACGGAGCCGTCGGCGGCGTACTGGACGGAAACCTGGCTCTTGCCGTCGGGACGGAGCCAGGGCAGATGCCCGTTCTTCCGCTCGGCAGAGAGCTTTTTGGTCAGCTTGTGGGCAAAGGAGATGGCGGCGGGCATCAGCTCCTCGGTCTCGTCGCAGGCGAAGCCGAACATCATGCCCTGATCGCCGGCACCCAGGGTGTCGGCCTCGTCATAGGAGCTGTCCACGCCCATGGCGATGTCGCCGGACTGCTCGTCGATGGCGGTCAGAACCGCGCAGGTGTTGCCGTCAAAGCCCGCTGCGGGGGAGTCATAGCCGATCTTGCGCAGAGTCTCGCGGGCCACATGGGGGATGTCCACATAGCAGTCCGTAGAGATCTCGCCCATGACCAGCACCATGCCGGTGGTGGCGACGCACTCGCAGGCGACGCGGGCGTTTTTGTCCTTTGCCAGGATGGCATCCAGGACGCCGTCAGAGATCTGGTCGCAGACCTTGTCGGGATGTCCCTCGGTGACGGATTCAGAGGTAAAAATTCGTTTTTGCATAAAAAGAGCATCCTTTCTTTGTAGTTTCATAGCCCTTTCGATACAAAAAATACCCTGTTTTCGACAGGGTACATCATGTCCTCATCTGTCGATTACCATCGCCGGAATTGGCACCTTGCGTTTTTGCAGGTTGTCGGGCTTCATCGGGCCGGTCCCTCCGCCACTCTCGATAAGGTTATGAAATTACGATAATTATAGCAAAAATATTCGCAATGTCAAGAAAAAATTCTCATAACAAACGGGAAACCGTAATGAAAGAAAACGTCCTGTTACGGAAAGTTTTGGCCGCGCCGGGTGGAAATGCGGCCGTTACTTGACGTGCCGGTGTCCCTGTGCTATAATTTGTGTGATTTTTTCGGAAAACCATCCACAACCTTTCCAATCAAAGGAGATCATATGGAAAATATCATTGAAATTTCTCACCTGAGCAAGCGCTTCGGTGAGATCCGGGCGGTACAGGATCTGAGCTTCCGCGTCCGGGAGGGAGAGCTTTTCGCCTTCCTCGGCATCAACGGCGCGGGAAAGAGCACCACCATTTCCATCCTCTGCGGCCAGCTCTCCAAGGATGCCGGGACCGTCACCATTGACGGCGTCGACCTGGACCACGACGTGGCGCGCATCAAGCGGGACCTGGGCGTGGTGTTTCAGAATTCCGTCCTGGACGGTGCCCTGTCCGTCCGCGACAATCTGCAATCCCGTGCCGCCCTCTACGGCATCACGGGCAGGGCTTTCCGCACCCGGCTGCAGGAGCTGGCCTCCCTGCTGGACTTTGAGCCGCTGCTGGGTCGGCCTGTGGGCAAGCTCTCCGGCGGTCAGCGGCGGCGCATCGACGTGGCCCGCGCCCTGCTCCACGACCCGAAGATCCTGATTCTGGACGAGCCTACCACCGGCCTGGATCCCCAGACCCGCAAGCTCCTCTGGAACGTCATCGCCGGGCTGCGGGAGCAGCGGCACATGACCGTCTTCCTCACCACCCACTACATGGAGGAGGCGGCGGACGCTGACTACGTGGTCATTCTCGACAGCGGCAAAATTGCTGCTGAGGGTACGCCGCTGCAGCTTAAAAACGCTTACTCCGGCGACTTTATCACCCTCTACGGCGCAACGGAGGGCCAGGCACGGCAGCTCGGCGAAAAGGTCGATGCCCTGCGGGACGCCTACCGTGTAGAGGTGGCCGACACGGCTGCCGCCACGGAGCTGATCCTGAAGCACCCGGATATTTTCCGCGACTATGAGATCACCAAGGGCAAGATGGACGACGTGTTTCTTGCCGTCACGGGCAAAAAACTGACGGGAGGTGAGGAAAAATGACCCCATTCAAAGCGTTGGTCCGCCGTAACTGCAAGCTGTTTTTCAAGGACAAGGGGATGTTCTTTTCCTCGCTCATCACCCCGCTGATCCTGCTGGTCCTCTATTCCACCTTCCTGGCTGACATTTATCACGACAGCTTTACCTCCGCCCTTCCTGCCGCCATGCTCTCCGTCCTTCCCGACGACCTGATCGACGGCACCGTGGGCAGCCAGCTTTTCTCCTCTCTGCTGGCGGTGAGCTGCGTCACCGTGTCCTTCTGCTCCAATCTGATGATGGTCCAGGACAAGGCCAACGGTGTGCGGCGCGACCTGACCGTTTCACCGGTGCGCGGCTCTACCCTGGCTCTGGGCTACTATGTTTCCACCGTTCTGAGCACTCTGCTGGTCTGCCTGGTGGCCATGCTGGCCTGCTTTGCCTATCTGGCCGCGGTGGGCTGGTACCTCAGCGCCGCAGATATCCTTCTGCTGGTGCTGGACGTGTTCCTGCTGGTCCTTTTCGGCACGGCCCTGTCCTCTATCGTCAATTTTTTCCTGACCACCCAGGGCCAGATGTCGGCAGTGGGCACCATCGTCAGCGCCGGCTACGGCTTCCTCTGCGGCGCATATATGCCCATTTCCCAGTTCGGCGAGGGCCTGCAGAAGGTTCTGTCCTTTATGCCGGGCACCTACGGCACGTCCCTTCTGCGCAATCACGCTATGCGCGGCGCCTTTGCCGAGATGGAGCGCTGCGGCTTCCCTGCGGAGGTGGTGGAGAGCATCCGTGACAGCGTGGACTGCAACCTCTATTTCCTGGCTGACCGCTCCCGCCCCGTGAGCGAGGGGACTATGTACCTCATCCTCGGCGGCACGGTGGTGCTCCTCATCGCCGTCTACGTTGTGATGAACCTCCGGAAGAAAAAAGACTGATACCGATCCTGGTGTTCAGCAGGATTACCCGGTTCTTTGTTTTTCTCCTGTGCTGCGCAAAACAGCACAGGCGGCACTGCGCGAGGGAATGAACGCCATGCTGTGTGTAATTAAAAAGTTTCATCAAGAATCCCGTGTGCTGCGCACACTCACATCGTACATAAGGCACGCTGTGCCGTCTTGTGCAGAATCTGATACTAAAAACCGATTAAAATATTCATTTCAATATAGGAAAAGACCTTGGGTCGGCCGATTGGCCGTCCCAAGGTCTTTGATTATGCTATATTACAGCAGATTCTGTTCTGTCTCCTTGTCGAACAGGTGCATCAGCGACGGCTCGAAGTCGAAGCCCACCTCCGCGCCGGTGCGGACGCTGTCCAGCTCCAGACCCGCTGTGGGGATCACCGCCACCACGTCCCGGTCCGCTACGGTCATATGCAGATGCATTTCACTGCCCATCATTTCCGATACGTCGATCTTGGCACTGAAATGGTTGCCGCCCAGGGTCAGATGGACCGGACGCACGCCGACCACCAGGTCTGTCTCCGGCTGCTGCTTTGCCCGCAGAGCCTGCTGCTGCGCCTCGGTCAGGGTGATCTGCCTGCCCAGCAGCTCCACGCTGTAGGTATCACCGCGCTTGACCAGCCTGGCGTCCTCAAAGAAGTTCATCTGCGGCGTGCCGATGAAGCCTGCAACGAACAGGTTCCGCGGATGGTGGAACACCTCCTGGGGCGTGCCGATCTGCTGGATGAAGCCGTCGCGCATGATGACGATGCGGTCACCCAAGGTCATGGCCTCTGTCTGATCGTGAGTGACGTAAATAAACGTGGTATCGATGCGGGAGCGCAGCTTGATCAGCTCGGCGCGCATCTGGTTGCGCAGCTTGGCGTCCAGGTTGGACAGTGGCTCGTCCATGAGCAGTACCTGGGGGTTGCGGACGATAGCGCGGCCGATGGCAACACGCTGCCGCTGACCGCCGGACAGAGCCTTGGGCTTGCGGTCCAGATATTCGGTAATGCCCAGAATTTCCGCGGCCTCGCGGACCTTCCGGTCGATTTCGGCCTTGGGGACCTTTTTCAGCTTCAGGGAGAAGGCCATATTCTCATAGACCGTCATATGGGGATACAGGGCGTAGCTCTGGAAGACCATGGCGATATCACGGTCCTTGGGGGCCACGTCGTTGACCAGACGGTCACCGATGTAAAGTTCGCCGTCAGTGATCTCCTCCAGACCGGCGACCATGCGCAGCGTCGTGGATTTGCCGCAGCCGGACGGCCCTACCAGCACCACGAATTCCCGGTCCTGGATCTCAAGATTGAATTCCTGGACCGCGACGACGCCTTCCTCGGTGATCTGCAGATTGTTCTTTTTCTCAGGCTCGTCTTTCTTTTTCTTCTTTTTTTCCGTGTGCGGGTAGATCTTTTTGACATTTTTCAGGGTGACACTTGCCATGTTACCGACTTTGATACAGGGGCCTCCGCCGCCTGTACCTCGCGACCGCTCCCATTGGAGCGCGACGCATTACGGCAGGTCTCCACGCTGCCGCACCGCAAGTCTGCGGACTGATTAGCTCCTTTCCCGGCGGCTTGCGGCAATGTTGTGGAGTTACCGCGCCTGCCTTGATGCTCATATCATATCATACCTGTATTTTTCTTCGCAATAGCGCACTTCGTACAGATTTCACCCGATGATTTTGGTAAAAATGCCACGAGATCCGGGGTGTATTTGGAAAAACGGCAGAAAAGACCCCGCCGGGGGCATCGGTATAGCGTCCGATGCCCCGACGGGGACAAGAGAATCAGTGGAAAACCCAAGTATTGCCGGAAGCAAAGCGGAAGGCGACGGTGTCGTACATGGAACCGGAGCTATCCGCGTTATAATACATCTCGGCGGTGGTCCTGTCGGAAAAAGTGACGGTATAGCAGTAAAGACTGCCCTCGGTGCCGCTGTAGTCCCAGGTGAAGCGGTAGGAGCCGTCTGGACAGTAGATATGGCCGCTGGAGTTGCTGTAAAGAGAGAGAGAATAGTTCTTGCCGTAAATATACTGTACCTGCCCGTCCAGAGTGGCGGCGTACAGCTCCCGGTTGCCGACAGCGGCTGCCTCCTCCTCGGTCAGGGGCGGCTCAACGATGAGATAGCAGGAGGCCTTGCGGCCGCTCTCCGTCAGCACGGTGATGACACAGTTGCCCTCGGCAAGGGCGGTGACCTTGCCGTAAGCGTCGATGGAGGCCACCGTCTCGTCGCTGAGCTGCCAGGTGATCTCATCGTCGCTGTCGGCGGGGGTGAGCTGATAGGTCAGGCGGCAGCTTTCACCCCTGGTCAGCTTGACCTCCGCAGAGCCGAGGGCAATAGCCTCCGCCGGTGTGCCCCGCAGCACAAGATAGACCACCGCGCCTGCGGTCAGGAGCAGGAAAGCCGTCAACGCCAGAATGAGGCGGCGACGCTTTTTATCCTGCTTCGGACGGCGGGGACGGACGTGCTGCGACGCGGTGCTTTCTCCGGCGGCACTGTTCTCCGCGTTGGAGTCAGCTGTCATTTCGCCGGAGCCGCTGCCCGCAGCCTCCGGCTTTGTAGCTTCTGCGGGGACTTCCGCCCCGGAAACGGTTTCGGCCCTGGGAAGGATTTCTTCTTCGGGGGCGCTTCCGTTTTCGGGCAGGGTGTCGTTGTATTCCTCCATGGACGTTCCTCCTTTCGAGGGAAAAGGCTTGTTATTCTCTGTCTGATGCTATGCAACATATAATAGCTGCACATCAGCGTCAGTAGGGGCGGCACCCGTAAAGGGCACGCCGCATCCGTAAGGCTCGTTCCTCGCCAACGGCTGCGCAGCCATCAGCCGCCCGCAATGCGGGTGTTTCATGCAGTGATCAGTGAACAGTGAATGGTGAACAGTGAATAATGAACAGGTAATGTGTGCGCTGTTGCGCACGGATAGATTTGCTGCGTGCCGCTTGCGGGTACGTGCCCTGCGGGTGTCTGCCGCAGACGGAAACATTTTTGGGGAAATTTCAAATCAACGCTTCGTAGTAGGCTGTTAAATCTAAAACTTTATAAAGCAGCTTCAAAGGTGGAGCGTAGGGCACGGCGACTCTGCCGTGCCGTTTTTTAATTCGTCTGCGCAGCAGACACATCCGTTATTCACTATTCACTTTTCACCGTTCACTGTTCACAAAAAGTATTTGAATCGTCTGCGAAGCAGACACCTCAGTCATTCACCCTTAGTCCTTAGCCCCTAGTCATGAAGCTGTTTGGGCAGTTTAGGGGCAGACAGGATCGGGTATGCGCCCTTGTTATTTTCTGCCCAGGGCGTTGGACAGACGGGCGAATTCGTCGATACCGAGTGTTTCGCCCCGGACGTTGGGAGAGAGACTGCAGTCCGTCAGAAGCTGTGCAAGCTGCGCCTTGTCACGGTCGCCGAAACCGGCTGCCAGGGCGTTGAGCAGGGTCTTGCGCCGCATGGCAAAGGCGGCCCGGACGGTGCGGAAAAACATCCCCTCGTCGTCGATGGGCGCAGGTGGCTCGGTGCGGATGTCCAGCCGAACCACGGCGCTGGTGACTTTCGGCCGGGGCATAAAGCAGTCGGCGGGAACGTCAAAGAGCAGCGACGGCACGGCGTAATACCGGCAGAGCACGGAAAAGGCCGAATAATCGGAGGTGCCGGGCTTGGCGCAGATACGCTTGGCCACCTCCTTCTGCACCATGACGGTGACGGCGGAGAAGCACCGGCTCTCCAGGAGCTTTGTCAGGACGGGGGAGGTGATATAATAGGGCAGGTTGGC
>CAMGRA010000033.1 GCA_946061345.1 uncultured Clostridia bacterium
CTTTTGAGGCCTGATAAAAGCTTAATACTGATTCCTGATTAAAAAGTTTAATCAAGAATCATACCAATCACCAATTAAAATGTGAACGTACATTTTAATTGGTGATTGGTATGAAAAATATTTGGCCGGAAGAGCTTCCGGGATCGGCATTGAAGCCCAAATCACGACCCGGCGCAGCGGTCGTGATTCGAAAAGGATGAGCAGCGGCCTGGGCGCATTCTGACCCAGAAAAAAGTCGGAGCAAGCAAAAAAGCTTGCTCCGACGTGGAGCTACTGGCCGGACTCGAACCGGCGACCTGCTGATTACGAATCAGCTGCTCTACCAACTGAGCCACAGTAGCATACCCGGCAAAAACCGCCGGCGCGTTCACGCGAAATGTATTCTACATCATCTTTTGGCAAATGTCAAGAAAAATCGCGGAATTTATTTGCCGCCCATCTGGGCGGAATCAATTTATGCACAATACCTGCTGCCAAAGCCTTATCGAACGGGCTTTCTTCCGTATCACTGATGTACTTATAGGGAAACATTGTGCCGTTAACCATTCATCAAATACATTCCAAAGCGGAGGCGAAAGCCTCAGCCGCAGGCAGATACGCCATGGCCCACCCGCCCGAAAGGGAGAGCGCGGATAGCAGCGGAAAAGAGAACAACGGCCGGACGGAGCAGCTTCTCTACAGCTTCAAACGGATGCCGGAGGAAAGAGAGATCAGTTTGGCGTCCTTGAGCTCTGACAGGGCGCGGTTCAAGCTACGGATGGAAGTGCCGGCCATTTCCGCCAATACGTCCTTCGTATAGAGGAAATAGTTTGCCTCGTTCAGATTCTCCTGAATGATGCGGAACACCTTGTCCCGTAGAAAAACGCTCTCGGAGCGAATCATATCATCGCCGGAACGGATCAGCCGTTCACAGTGGACATAAAGGATATACCGCGACAGCACACTGCAGGTATTCCACATTTCCAAAAACTGCTCGGCGGTGAACTGGTAAAGCTCACAATCCGTCAATGCAATGATGCTGCGGTCGTCCGTCTGCATCCCAATAGCCTCCATCTCACCGAAAAAGTCCCCGGTGTGGTAGAGGTCGATGATCAGCGGCGGATTCTCCGAGTCATCATAGATCAGCTTCGCCGTCCCTTTGGCAAGGATACAGAAATGGCAAAAAGAGGAACCGGACTGCTTAATATACTCCCCTGACTTGTATTTCAGATACCGGGCAGTGGCCAGCAGCTCTTTGGGGATCGTATTCAACATGGTCAGTGCAATATGCTGCCGCATGGCGCATCCGCTCCTTTCTTTTTCCTTTCCATCATACTATAAGCCTGTGCAGTTTGCAAGGGAAAGTGCGCGATTTATTCCCCATGGTCATAATATCTCCACTGCCTCCGAGCAACCTGAACAGCGGGATCAAACGATCCCGCTGTTGCTATGCAGTTTCGCAGGTCAATCCAGCGGCTTCGGGAAGTTCTCCGCCACATCGATCTTGCCCAGCTCCCACGGGGAAACGGAGTTCTCAGGGTTGCTGAAATAATACGGGTGCAGCAGATAAGCCAGCTTTTCGATGGCCGTAATGGTGCGCGGGCCGAAGCGCTTCATCAGGCTGGAATCGTAGTAATACACGCGGCCGGTCTGCACCGCCTCCGTCTGATCGAAGCCCGGACGGGTCATGATCTCATAGAGGGTGGTGACCTCAAAGTCGTAGGCGCCCGGCCAGTACGGAGACATAATCACCTGGGGATCACGTTCGGCGATCTCGGCGAAAGCATCCTCGCCGTACACGTCATAGAGGTTGATATAGCCCTCACCGTCGGAGAACAGGTTCGTGCCGCCGGCGATTTGGATCATTTCGTCAAAGGGCGTCTTGCCTCCCTCGGTATACGGTCCGTACTTGCCCCATTCGCCGTAGTCCGACTGATGGGCGATCTCAAAATATGTACGGATAGGCGTCAATTCGGAGGTGATCGCCTTGATCTCATCAATGCGCTTGTAATAGCCCGCAACCAGCTCCTCGGCGTATTTCTTGCAGCCCAGAAGCTCGCCGACCTCGATCATCATATCATAGATTTCGTCGATGCTTTCCGGTGTGAAGCAGTAGGCGTTATACTCGCCGCAGAGATAGGCGGGATTCTCCGGATCCATCCACTGCTCCTGCTCGGTGCCTTCGCACAGGACCAGGGTCGGCTCCAATCCGGCAAGGATCTCGGCGTTGTAGTCATAGAACTTGGAGACTGTCGCAACGGCCTTGTACTTGCCGTCCTCGCCCGGTTTCTTACCCAGCTCGTAGTCAACGTCGAAGTCCGGGGTGTTGGTATTGTAGTAGAACTGGTAGGGCTGATAGCCCTCGGTTTCCGTGGCGGCCACGGGGTAGTCGGTATAGGCAGACCAGCCGACGATGCAGTCGCCGTAGCCCAGAGCGTAGACGACCTCGACCATGGAGGGTGCCAGGCAGACGATGCGCATATCCGCCCGCTTTTCCTGCTCGACAAAGCCGATATAGCGGTACAGAAGGGCGGCGACCTCACAGCGGGTCACGCTGTCCTTGGGGTTGAGCTTCCCGTTGCTGCCGTTGACAATGCCGTTGCCGTAAGCCCATTCCACGGCTCCGACGGCATATTTTGAGACCTCGCCGGCATCAGCAAAGGCGTCCAGCTCCTTTTCACCGGCCGCGCCGTTGCCCCGGTAGCCGGTGTGGTAACGATAGAGCATACAGACGATCTGTTCGCGGGTGACGTCCTCCTGGGGCGAGAAGCGGTCTGCCGATGTGCCCAGGACCACCTCTGCATGGTTTGCCCAGGCCACGGCGTCGGCATAATAAGCGTCCGCCGGGACATCCTTGAAGGCGGTCGTTTCCTCCGTCTCCGGCGTGCCGGCAAGCCGGTAGAGGACTGTGACGATCATGGCTCTGGTCATGCTCTCATTGGGTGAAAAAGCGTCCGCCGCCGTACCCTTGAACAGCTCTCTCTCCGCGACGTACTGTACCTCGTCGTAGAACCAGTCACTTTCATGGACATCCTTGAAGTCGGCAGCGTCTGCGGCAGTCACGGTAAAGCCGAACATGGTCAGGACCGTCGCAAGGCATAGAATGATGCTGAGTAATCTCTTCATGGGAATGCTCCTTTACTTATTTATTGTTTCGTCCGATCCGCTGTCGGGCGATGGGTACCGGGTAACGTTGGCTCAATGGCCGGCAAGGTAGGCGCGCTGTTTATCGTTGAGGGTGTCGAAGCTGCCGCCGAAGGCCTTGAGCTTCAGTTCGGCCACATGGCGGTCCACCTCCTCGGGGATGTCATAGACGCCGGGGGCGAGTTTGCCCTCATTTTTCAGCAGGTACTCCGCGCCGGAAGCCTGCAGGGCGAAGGACATATCCATGATCTCCACCGGATGACCGTCCGCCGCGGCGATGTTGCACAGGCCGCCGTCGGCCACCACGGAGATCACCCTGCCGTCAGCCAGGCGGTAGCCGTCGAGATTCTTCCGCTCTTCAAACTTCTCCACCGCCATGGTTTTCAGTCCCTCCAGGTCGATCTCGCAGTTGAAGTGACCGGCGTTGGCGACGATGGCACCGTCTTTCATCGCGGCGAAATGCTCCGGACGGATCACATCGCAGCAGGCGGTGGCTGTAATAAAGATATCGCCGAGACCTGCCGCCTCCTCCATGGACATGGCGCGGTAGCCGTCCATGACAGCGAGGATGGATTTCACCGGGTCGATCTCTGTGACGATGACCTGGGCGTTGAGCCCCCGCGCGATCTCCGCAATGCCCCGTCCGCAATAGCCGTAGCCGGCGACGACCACCACCTTGCCGTTGACCTGCAGGTTCGTCGTGCGCATGATGCCGTCCCAGGAGCTTTGCCCCGTGCCGTAGGTATTGTCAAAATAGCACTTACAGCGGGCATCGTTGATGGCCATGACCGGAAAGGTCAGACGCCCGGTACGCTGCCAGCCCCGCAGCCGCTGTACGCCGGAGGTGGTCTCCTCACAGCCGCCGATGACGCGGTCTGCATACTGCCTGCAGTCTCCCAACAGCAGATTGATCAGGTCGGAGCCGTCATCAATGACGATATCCGGATGGCAGGACAGCGTTTTCTTCCAAAGCTCGACGGTCTGCTCCGGGTCGGAGCCGTGGATCGCGTGGACCGTGATACCGTCGTCCACCAACGCGGCGCAGATACAGTCCTGCGTGGAGAGCGGATTGGAGCCGGAGACAAACATCTCCGCGCCGCCCCGGGCCAATGTCTTTACCAGATAGGCCGTTTTGGCCTCCAAATGGATCGACAGGGCGATCTTCTTGCCCGCAAAAGGCTTTTCCCGCTCAAAGCGTTCTCCGATGGCGTTGAGCACCGGCATATGTTTGCTGACCCAGTCGATCCGCTGGTGTCCCTCTTCCCTGCACCCAATATCCTTGATGATCGACATTCCATCCACCCTTTCATCCATATGGTTTTTGCATCTCTGTGTGATTACAGTTTCATTATAACCGGCGCGGCGGAATAAGGAAAGGACATTTGTCCGCCACTTTTTTACGGAACAGACGAAGGCTGCCGCAGTAACTGCGACAGCCTCCGCCGGTGCTTGAAAAAGAAAATGAAGAGGTAGTTTACTTGATATTACCCAAATAGTTGACCTCAATGGCAGCCTCCGGCTCGGTGTCGATGGCATCAGAGATCTCGATCTGACCGGCATGGATCTTCGCCACCAGGTCGAGATAGTCCGCTTCAGTGAATTTGCCGTCCTCATACTGCGTCGACGGAGCAATCTGCACGTAGTTTTCGTTGGGATCGTCGGAGATGATGCCCAGAGAGGCGATCTTGCCGCCATAGGCCGCCCAGTTATCATTGACGATCAGGTCGGTCAGGGCAGTGGTCACGGTGGCGGCCAGGCCCTTCATGGCGGAGGATACCGTCATGCCCTCGCCGTAGACGCTGTCGATGCCTGCCGCCTGATCCACATCGACACCGATGATCTTGCCACCCACTCTGGCAGCGGCTTCACAGGCAGAGTCATAGATGCTGCCGCCTGCTGCAAAGCAGATTTCCAGGCCGTTGGCGTAGAGGGTGTCCATATAGGCCGTGATGTCCGCGTCGCCGTAGAACTGGTTGCCGTAGACATACTGGATGGAAACGTCCTTTTCAATGCCCAGCTCAACTGCTGCGGCATTGGCGCCCTGCACAAAGCCATAGCCGTAGCGGATGACAGCGGGAACCGCCATGCCGCCCAGATAGGCGAG
Source organism: uncultured Clostridia bacterium (assembly GCA_946061345.1). Classification (GTDB taxonomy): domain Bacteria; phylum Bacillota; class Clostridia; order Oscillospirales; family Oscillospiraceae; genus JAZOXB01. The sequence continues at coordinate 5,228 of CAMGRA010000033.1, forward strand.
CTTGGTGTAGCCCAGCTTTACGGCTGCGTAGCCGACCATGTAGCCCGGGATTTGCTCCTGATAGACGGCAGAATAGACATTTTCCGGCAGCGTATAGTCGCCGTAGTCTCCTTCGCCGACGTCGAGGACGATGTACTTCACGTCGGGATTCAGGTCCGCAGACTCTTTTACCGTCTCAGCAAAGGCAAAGCCCGGCATCAGCAGGACGTTGTAGCCATTGGCGACGGCTTGATCGATGGAGGCGACACGGGCCTCGGTGGAGTCGCCGGTGGGCTTGTAGTAGGTGAATTCCACGCCGTGCTCGTCGCACCATGCCTTGCCGGCTTCATAGGTGGTCTGGTTGAAGGACTGGTCCGTGATGTCGCCGTAGTCGGTGATCATTGCGACCTTCCATGCGGGTTTCTCGGCCTCGGTCTCGTCGGGCTGGTTGTTTTCGGTTTCGTTGTTAGGGGCTTCCGTGGATGCGTCAGTGGGAGCGTCGGTCTCCTGGGTGGCTTCACCCTTGCAGCCGGTAAACAGGCAGGCAAGCAGTGCCAGAACGAGGAGCATTGCAAACAGCTTTTTCATTTTCAGAACCTCCAATTCTTGTGCGGTTTCCCGCGTCTGACTTCATTATAAATTCCGACGCTTGTCCTGCCAAGGACATTTGTCCGCATTTTTCTGTATGAGGTTCTGTTCTTACGCCGGTCTGGCACAGACGGTTTGCTGCCCGAAGCGTTTTTCAGGCGGCCCTCATTCCTCTCTCATTCTGGCCGACGCATCGACAAAATACCTCGCGATCTCCTCGGCGCTGAATCTTTCCCCGTCTGACAGCCAGGTGACCGCCGTATTCATCAGCGCCCCGACATACATATACAGCTCGAACTTTTCTATGGAGTCATAGGGCATGTTGCCCGCAATGTCCTCGTGAAAGGAATTCACCTCCTCCAGCAAAATGGAGGAAAAGCCGGAATGCTGCAGATCCAGAATATAGTCCCGGTATTTTTTCAGCTGCCGGAAGATCCGCACCACGTTCTCGAAAGTATATATGTCTCCCTTTTCCAGATCGATCTCCTCGCGGAACTCGTCCAGAATGTCCCGGATCAGCGTTACAAGCACATCTTCCTTGGTTGAATAGTTCCGGTAAAAGGATGCCCGCGCCACACCGGCCTTGCTTACAAGCTCGGAGATATGGATTTCGGACAGGCTTTTCTCCGCCATCAGCGCAAACAGCGCGTTGGTGATGCTTCTTTTTACCCGCTGGTTTTCTTCTTTCCGTTTGTCCATGGTGTTCCTCTCCGATCATATGATACAAAACCTTGCATATTGTCTCACAAGGGGCGGTTGATTCAGCTGCTATAATATGATACAATTGTATCATATTATAGCATAATTCCAATCAATGTCAATCAGACATGATCCTGTCCCGGTAATCGTCCGCGTCATCCGCCGTTTTCAGTCGGTTTTGAGCGCGGAAGGAGGGAGAAAACCTCGGAAAGGCAGCAATACAGAATGAGAGTCGCAATCGCAACAGATACAAACAGCAGCATCCGGCAGGGGGAAAACAAGGATATTTTTGTACTTCCCATGCCCGTGATCATCGACGGGAAGACGTATTTTGAGGGGATCGATATTTGCAGCCGTGAGCTTTATGAAGCTATGAAGCAGCACAAGGATATTTCAACCTCCCAGCCTGCCCCCGGCCAGTTTATTGAGTTTTGGGATCAGATCCTGGCAGCAGGATATGACGAGATCGCCTTTATCCCCATGTCCAGCGGCTTGAGCAGCTCCTGCAGCAGCGCCGCCCAGATTGCAGAGGACTATGACGGAAAAGTGCAGGTGATCGACAACCACCGGATCTCCGTGACCCAGCGGGAATCGGTTTTCGCGGCCTTACAGCTTGCGCAGCAGGGTTATAGCGCCCGGGAGATCAAGGCATATCTGGAAGAGCGGGCCTATGAAGCAAGTATTTATATCACGGTCGACTCCATGGAGTACCTGAAAAAGGGTGGCCGCGTCACCCCCGCAGCGGCGGCCTTTGCAACTGTCCTGAATATCAAGCCCGTGCTGACGGTCCAGGGCGACAAGCTGGACACCTACGCCAAGGCCAGAGGTATGCGCCAGGCAGAGGCGACTATGATCAAGGCCGTCCATCAGGACCGGACCACGCGTTATGCTGATGTCTCCGATCCTCAGCTTCAGATCGACACCGCAGGGACCATTGAGAGCGAAGAAGCGGCGCAGGAATGGCTGCAGATGGTTCGGGGGGAATTCCCGGGTGCGGCGATCTCCTATTATCACCTGCCCTGCAGCATCGCCAGTCATGTGGGAATGAATTCCGTGGCTGTTACCATTACAAAAAAAGAGGTGTGACCGTTGTCACACCGGAAGATTCCCGTATAGATACAACTGCCGTTCCTTTGCGGGAACGGCAGTTGTCTGATTATTTTTAACCGCGAGAGTAAATATACTGCAAGATTTCGTGAAGTTTGCCGCAATGCGGCAAGTGAGACTAAGCTAAGCCGCTGTGACGCGTCGCACTGTGCACAAAGATTGACCAAAAGTAGTGACCTGCTTTCGCCATATGGCCTACCTTTCACGATCCGGCAGGAGTTCATTCCAGCGGTATGTGGCAGCAGCTCCCGGAATATGAAGCTGGCACTCACGGTAATACGGTTTTTTCTTGGAGCGGAGCGCACAGAGCCACATCTGTTCAAAGTAGGTTCTGTATTGATATATAAATTCGAGTGTGCATTTGCCGCTGTTTACGGCATCCACAAGGTCTTTTAGCGTCCAATACTCCACCATGGTTTTCTTGAAGAAAGTTTTGGCATATACGTATACACCTACGTCATTTATCTCATCAACATGAAAATCTACCTGTGCGGCATCGGTTCTGACGGTTTTATTCAAATCATTAGCTTTGTGAAAAGGCGTTACCCAAAAGCCGCCTGAAAAGCAAAACCGAAGCATCTCGTTTGTGCATAGAATTTTTTCGGCAATACAATCGTGCAGGATCAGTTCTCTTTCATGGTAGTCATCAGGGTCATTGTGCTTGAAAGTTGCGTCGGACACAGTTGATGCCTCCCCGTTTCGTTTCTATTCTATATGATACACGATCATTTGTAATAATTCAATGATATATCGCTGACGCGATATGATATACTTGCCTCGCAAGTATGATATAATATCCGTTCAATCATATGCCGAAGGCATATATCATCGCACGATAGTGCGAAATTATACCGAAGGTATATCACCCGTTCCGTCTGGAACGGATATCATTGAAAAAAACCTCTTTTGTCGGATAGACAAAAGAGGCTTCTTTCATGGCTCCCCCTGTTGGACTCGAACCAACGACACACGGATTAACAGTCCGTTGCTCTACCGACTGAGCTAAGGGGGAATATTTGTGTTGGCGTTACCTATCTTCCCGTGCAGTCGCCCGCAAAGTATTGTCGGCGCAAG
>CAMGRA010000034.1 GCA_946061345.1 uncultured Clostridia bacterium
AATGGCGGTGATCCTTGTTTTTCAACCGCGCTGGCCTATTATATCATACTTACCCTCCTGTGTAAACATAAATTCTGACCAAAAAATGTTAACTTTTTGCATCACTGGAAAGAAAGACCGTTAGAATTAAGGAAGCTCTGAATAAATCTGCAAGAACGGTCAGCGAGGGATTTTACCGCAAGGCAACGTTTGGAAAACGCAGGAATACTTTGTGTATTTCAAGTTTTCCGAACGGAAGAATTGCGGCAAAAGACCCACTGAGCGCCGCAACTGATTTGTTCAGAGCTTCCTTAAAGCAAATATATGGCGTTATGGTAAGCTGTGCCGCCTCATGCAGAAGCTGACACGCCTTCGGCACTATAAGAAGTTTTTTACCTTTTTATCAGATTCTGGTATGAAAAAACATCCGGCGGAGAGAGGGACTCTCACCGCCGGTTTTGTGTCTTTTTACTTCATGAGCCAGCGCATCAGCACTGTGGCGATCTGCGCGCGGGTGGCACCGTCACGGGGGAGAAGTTCTCCGTCGCTGCCGGAGATCAGGCCCTCGATCACTGCCCAGCCCATGGCCTCACGTGCGTAGGCGCTGATCTGCTCGACGTCGGGATAGGCGTCCAGCGCATCCTGCCCGGCAGGCTCGCTCTCCGTGTAGCGGAACAGGATCGCGGCGATCTGCTCCCGGGTCACGGGGCTGTCCGGCTCGAAAAGCGTCGGCGCGATGCCGTTGACGACGCCGTTCTGCGCTGCCCAAGCGATGGCATCGGAGTACCAGCGGCCGTTTTTGACATCGGTGAAGGGGTTTGTGCCCTCGGTCTCCGGCTCGCCTGCGATGCGGTAGAGCACGGTGACGAGTTGGGCGCGGGTCACGGTCCCTTCCGGGTCGAACCGACCGCCGCCGACGCCGTTCATGAGGTTTCTCTCTATCATGAAGTCCACGGCATCATGATACCAGGCATCTTGTGAAACATCGGTCAGCTCGCTGCAGGGACAGTCAAAGGCGGGAAGGGCCTCCTCCTCCGCCGCGCCGCAGACGGCACAGACGCGGGTTTGGCTGCCTCCTGCCGTGCAGGTGGGCATCTGTGTGACGGTGAAGCTGCCGAAGCTGTGGCCCGCGGCCGGGACGATCTCCTGAGCAACGAGGACTTCATTGCAAACAGAGCAGCTTGAACCCTCTGCCAGGCCGCTTTCCGTACAGGTGGCAGCGACAGCCTCGTCCGTGACAACAGTATGGCCCGTTGCTGGAACAACTGTCTGCGCAACGAGGACTTCTTCGCAGACCGCGCAGTGAGAACCTTTCGTCAGGCCGGTGGCGGTGCAGGTGGGAGCGACGGCGGCATCAGTCACTGCCGTATGGCCCGCGGGGGGAAGAACGGTGCCCTGCGGCTCCGCCGCTTCGGTCCCTGCCTCATCCAGGAAGCAGGCTCCGCAGCCGGTGCAGACCCAGTAGGCGATATTGCCGCTCCCCGTGCAGGTGGGTGCCTTTGCCTCCACCGGGGTAAGGCTGTGCCGGTGCTCCGTTGCCGCGACGGTGACGACACAGCGGCTGTAGGTGTGGTTTTCGTCGCCGGTATTCAGCACATAGGTGCCGGGCTGTGCAAAGGAGGCCGTCAGCTTGCCGTTCTGATCGGTCTTTCCCAGCTCTGTCCCCGCGCAGAACACCGAGACGTTGGACTGGGCCATGGCGGAGGAGCCGACCATCTGGTAGACCGTCACGGTGAATTCCTCATCCGCCCGGACGGCAAGGGCAGTCTCGTGGAACCAGACATTGTACTTATAGCCGTAGAAGCTGTCGGCAGCGTCGGTAGTCTCGTTGGCAAACACGCCGTATACGCCGCCGTCTCTGACGGGAATGGTAAGGGCGGAGACGGTGTCGTACTCGCCACCGACAAAGAAGTACTGTCCCCAATAGGGAACGGCTGCGTTGGCCGCCTCAAAGGCCTCGTCGCCGTGAAGCGACTCGATATACCCGCTGCTGCCGACGGTGAGGGTATAGCTTTCGCCGAAACCAAGCTGCATTGCTTCCGCCACGGTCTTGTCGGAGGTCGTAACAAAGGTGCGGTCCACGGCCCCAACGTCGTTCACGCCTGTCAGGCGGACGGTCACCGTCACTGCTGTGGGTGGCTGCTCACCGTTGGGGTCGGGGCCGTCCGTTCCGAGAACGGTCATGGTGGCGGAGACGGGCTGTCCTGTAAGCTTGGAGAAATAGTCATCATACCACTTGCCGGTAACGGTCTTGGCATATTTTGCGTAGGTCTCATGCTCCAGAACGCTCTCCACCGTGACGGCGGTATTGTACTGCGGAACCGTCAGCAGCAGGTTCTCATGGGCGATGACCGACGGAGCGCTGGACTTGAATTTGTTGTACTGCTCCTGTCCGCCGACTTCGGAGTAGTCCGCCATGTCGCCGGCGATGACGCCGGTCTGCAGGCAGTCGTCCACAGAGTAGGCCCAGCGGAGGGAGCCGTCGGCATTGCGCGTGACCTCCTTGAAGGCGTGCAGGCTCTGGGTGACGCCGTAGCAGGAGGCGTTGGCACTGTCATTGATGCCGTCCCAATAGTGGGCCTTGACGTCGTCCATCAGCACCAGGGCGGCATCCAGTTCCTCCACCGTCAGCGGCACGACCGTCAGCTCGATGGTCTTGCTGACGCTCACGGCCTTTTCCCGGTGCTGCATGGTGACCGTGAGGGTCACGGAAGCTGCCTCCTCATCGGGCATGGGCTGGTAGACCACCGCCCGGTAGCCGTTGACCCGGATGACCGCCTCGTCATCGGAGGTAACGGTGAAGCGGTAGGAACTGTAGTCCTCGATCCCGGTTTTTGCGGGCCTCAGGAGTTGAATATCCCCGCACACCGCAAGGGGATCAATGGGCTGCTTGCTCACGAAGTAGGTGAGTTTTTCCACAAGATAGCAGTCGTTCAGCGCCTGCTGCATCTGCGCCCGCAGCGGCTCCAGATCCTCGGCCGAAACGGTCAGGGAGAAGGGCGTCAGCTCCAGCGTGCCTTCGCTCAGGGTAAAGGTCAGGGTGGGCGTCAGGGTGACGGCAGTGTCCTCCGACGGGGCGCGCACCTGGGCCGTCAGCGTATCGGAGACGGCGTCGCCGGTGATCTCAATGGTCTCGGAGCTGCTTTCCCAGGCCACCGTGACAAAGGGGTAGGAGGCAAGCCGCTGGGGCAGGGTCATATTCCGGGTGATGTGGTCCTGATCTTCGTTTTCGCCCCGGATGGCGGCAAAGGTGATGCTCTCGGCAGCTTCGGAAAGGTATTCCGTGACCGCAGTTTCGTCCCAATCCAGATACACCGAGACGGAAACGCTGCAGCTTTGGCCGCCCAGAGAGAGCAGGAGCTGGACGTCGGTGATCGACGCGCCGTTGACAGCAAAGGTCAGAGCGGTGGGGTCGGCGCTGAAATAGGTGATGCCGCCGTCCTCCCCGATGCCCGCCTCACAGGTGATGCCGGTAGGATGGGTGAGGGTGCCGGTCTGGGTGACGGAGACGGTGATGCCGGGATAACCCCGGTTTTCCAGAAGCGTCTGCACATAGGCGCACAGGTTGGTGTCCTCCCCGCAGACAGGGGTCAGGCTGCCACTGCCGTCAAGCCAGGTCTGGACATCGGCCAGCCGCTGCTCATACTGGGCGGCGAGGGAGATGACGGTGATGACGAAGGTTTTCGTGGCGCTCTCACCGGCCAGACGGATGGTGGCTGTCAGGGTGACGTAGGTGGTGCCCTCCGCCGGAAGGGTGACCGTGCCGTCGGCGGCGATGACGCTCTCGTCGCTGCTCTCCCAACAGATCGTGCCGTCAAAGCCCTCGGCAGTGGTGGGAAGCGTCAGGGTGCAGTCCTCGGTGACGGTGGTCGGGGTGACGGTCAGAGCGTCCTTCACCGCCGCGACGGCTGCCGCCGAGACCGTGTCGGCCACGTATTCGCCGCCCTGCCAGGCGAGGAGGGGATAGCCGCCGTCGGTGCTGAGATGATAGGCGGCGTTGCCCAGGAGCAGGACGAAATCACGGGTCTTCATCTCCGCTTCTTCCTTCGCGGCGGCTGTGATCGTCACGCCGTCGCGGACGTAGCCGACGGCGGCGTCACTGCTGCCGGAAAGGTAATAGCAGTTTTCCACCGTGCCAAGGAGGTCGCCGGCAATGGCACCGACGTGGTTGGCGGTGGCGCTTGCAGCGGTGATGGTGCCGGCGTTATAGCAGTTTTTGATGCTCGGCGCCGTGCCCATGGTGTGCCGTGCGGAAATGCCCGCGACATAGTCCGAGCCGCTGACGGCACCTGCGTTGTAGCAATTTTCTATGCGGCTGTCGCCGTTGTTCGTATAGCCGACGATGCCCGCGACCTTGCCGCTGTTGCCGCTGCCGCCGGAGATGGTACCTGAGTTGTAGCAGCCGGTGACGGCGCAGTAGCTCTCGCCGACGATGCCGCCGACCTTCGCGTCGCTGTAGGCGGAGGTGAGCAGGCAGGTCAAGCTGCCCTCGTTGCCGCAGTTGATGATGGCAGCGGTGGAATAGGCTCTGCCGACGATGCCGCCGGTGCAGGCGCTGGTGTTGGTGATATTCACGCGGCTGACGCAGCCTTCGATCCGTCCGTAGGCCTGTCCGGCAATGGCGCCGATGGTGCCGTCGCCCTCAATGGTGCCGCTGAGGGTCAGGTTTTTGACCACAGCGCCCTCGCCCAGGTAGCCGAACAGTCCGTTGCCGCCCGCATAGTTTTCATATTTGCTGTAGTAGCCCAGAATCTGCTTGCCGTTGCCGTCAAAGGTTCCGGTGTATTTCGCGCTGTAGCTGCCAATGCCGGGCCAGTTGTTCGCCGTCGGGGCCTCCTCACTGTTGAGCAGGAGGTTGGTCATCAGAATGGCGTTGAGGGAGCCGTCGGTCTTGACCGTCTCGGCAAACCATGCCAGCTCCTCGGAGGTGGTGATGAGATACCAGGTCTTGCCGTCGGATTCCCGGGTCTGGGGCGCTTCCTCGCTGACCGCGCCGCTCCAGACATTGCTGCCCGGCTCCATGGACACGGGAACCGTCAGCGCCGCCTGTTGGACGAGGAAGGAGCCTTTTGCATTGATATAGTCCTCTGCCCGGACGGTGTATTGATAGGTGCCGTCGGGCAGGGAGTACACGCCGTTCTCTGCCGTCTGCACGCCACCGGTGGCATGGGTCACGGTGATCTCGGCGCTTTCCAGGGCAGCGTCGTCCTCTCCGGTCACACAGAAGCTGACGGCATAGCGGGTGGCCTCGGTCAGGGTAACAGAGAGCGCGTCGCTTTCCCCTGTCACAGTGAAGCTGCCGGCTTCTGCCATATAGCCGAACTTGGATACCTCATAGGTGTATTCGCCCTTGGGCAGGCGAACATTCTCGCCGAGAACCATTTCCTCTGCAGCGGCGTTTTTGATCACAATGGCCGCGTCGACAGGGGAGAGCGTCAGTACGACGGGATAGGTTTTGACAGTCAGGGTAACGTCGATGCGGAGGCTGGTGCCGCTGACGGTGAAGCTGCCCTCCGCCGTGTCGCACTCGTCCCGCGTGACGGTGTAGGTATAGCTGCCGCTGACCAGGTTATAGTTGCCGTCCGCCTCAGCGGAGACAACGGAACCCTCCGCGTCATACACGGTGATCACCGCGTCGGCGTAGTTGACCGCAAAGACCACAAGGAGCTTCGCCGTCGGATCCTGCCAGGCGAGGATCGGATAGCCGTTGTTGAGGCCGTTTTTGTCCTCCACGAAGCTGCCGCCGAGATCGAGCACCGTCTGGGCGGTCTTCATCTTCTCATCGCTGACGGCTTTTACATCGCCGGTGCCGCTACCGATGGCCGTGGTGCCCTCCAGGCAGACGCAGCCTGTCACCGTGCCCATGTTATAGGCCACGATGCTGCCGAAATAATTGTAGCTGCCCTCCGCCGTCAGGGAGACCTGCCCCAGGTTGTAGCAGGAGGTGACCGTGCAGCCCGAGCCGATCTGCGCCGAAATGCCGCCTGCGCGGGTGCCGCTGACCGCGCCCAGGTTGTAGCACTCGGAGATGTCGCCGTAGGTGACATAACCCGCAATGCCGCCGGCGTGGTTGTTCTGGCCGGAGGTCACGCTGCCTGCGTTATAGCAGCGGGTGACGGTCGATCTTATCGTAGAGGAGCCGTATGCCTGTCCGCAGATGCCGCCGACATAGGTGGAGGTGCCGCAGACGGAGGCGTAGTTGGCACAGTTTTCCACCGTGGCTGACTTGAGATAGCCGACGACACCGCCCACATAGCGCTTACCCTGGACGCTGCCGTAGACCTGCGCACCGCGCACCAGGCCACCCTGGCCGACATAGCCGAAGAGGCCGATGTAGTCGCTGGCGCTGCTGACTGAGAGGTTGGTGACGGTGCCGCCGATGTAATTGCCCTGGAACTGCGCCGAATTGCTGCCGATGGGCGTAAAGGGCACCTGGCCCAGGTCGATGGCCTGCGTCTGGACGAACCAGACCCCCGCGTAGGGTTCTCCCGCCGCCACGGAGGCAGAGAGATAGGCAAGCTGCTCGCCGTTTTCGATGCGGTAGGGATCGGCTTCCGTGCCGCTGCCGCCTGCAAAGGCGTCGGCCACCGTGCCGTCCCATTCTATGCCCTCTACCATTGTCACCGGGACGGTCTGGGCTTCCTCCGTCATGGTGAAGCTGCCCCGGACGGTCTTATAGCCCTCGGCCTTGACCATATAGGTATACTCTCCGGGGACCAGGCTGTAGGAGCCGTCGTCCAGGGCCTGCATGACGGTATCGCCGTGTTTGACCGTAATGACCGGCGTGACGCCGTCGGCAAGGCCGCTGAGGGCAAAGGCAAGGCTCTGGCCGGAAAGGGCGGTCATGGTCACGGGGACTTCCACGACCCTGTCGGCGACGGTGAAACCACCCTCCGCCGACGCGTAGCCGAAGGCCTCGGCGCGGTAGGTATAGGTGCCTGCGGGGAGGGAGACGGTGTTGTTTGAAACAGTTTGCGCAGTTCCGTCCGCACCGGTCACGGTGATCTGCGTCCCCTCGGGGCAGCCGGTAAAGGTGACGGGGTAGCTGACCGTCGCACGGAAATTCTTCAGGTGGAGGCAATCGTCTCCACTGTCGCCTGAGCTGTCCTTCCGGTAGCCGATCTGCACCTTGTCGCCGGAATGGACATCCATAGAATAGGAGGCATATTCCGTCATGATGCCGGAATAGGTACGCTTCTGGCTGCTGTGCAGGTCGGTGCCGTTCAAAACAACGGACAAATAGTCGTAATTTGCCTCGCTGGAGATCAAATAGTCAAATTCCAGCGTGGCATCGAGGGAGGAGGTCAGGGTGATTGCAGCAAAGCTGCTGCTGTAACCTGCGTTGCAGGAGACAAGCACGCCCTCCTCCAAATAGTCGCTATAGGGATAGGTCGCGTCGTTTTCCGCACTTGCCGCCGAGGCAATGCCCGTGAAGAAGCTCTCAAAGGAGTTTTCCGCAGACACCGCCGGGATGCAGCCGAGCACGAAAACCAGCGCAAGGAATCCTGCCAACCATCGTTTCATACTGTATTCCTTCCTTTCAAAAAATAAAAAAACAGCCGTGGCGAAATATGCTTCGCCACGGCCGTTTTTCCGTGCCAAACGCGCCCAGAGTCGCCTCTGTGCGCAATTCTCTCTTGTAGGTCTTCTGACTCATGCTTCGGAGAAGCTTCTCCACGACCCTGCCGCTCAAGCCTTCTCAGGTTTCCCCAATGACCGACTTTCGTCAACGAGCGGAGGTTCTTGCATTTACAGCGCCGGTGGCGTTGCAGGTTCTGACTGCATTCCCTTGTCCATTCTGCGCCGTGCCGTGACCCGCCGCAGACCACAAAAGCTATGGAATTTTCTTCCACATTTTATCACCGGCAGCCGGAAAAGTAAAGTCCTTTTTTGTCGGCGACTCATATTTTTGACCGGCGGTGCTTTCTCCAGGGGAGGGTCCCGGCGGGAAAGCGCAGTCAGAGGCTCTCGGTGTGGTAGACCGCGCCGTCCAGGGACTTCCACTGGGAGCGGCGCTCCTGCAGGACCATATAGCTGTGGGCGCTCCCCGCAAAAAGTCTGCTGCAGGAGATCTCCTGCAGCAGACAAAACAGCCTTGAAATCAATCCTTGTAAAGCTCGACCAGCTTGAGCAGATGCTCGTAGCGCTCCTTGGCGGCAGCTTCGTTGCGGGCGAACAGCTCGTCGGCACGCTCCGGGAATTCGCGGGTCAGGCGGCTGTAACGGGCCTCGTTCATCAGGAACTCCTGATAGCCGT
>CAMGRA010000035.1 GCA_946061345.1 uncultured Clostridia bacterium
TTAGATCAACGGCCACTACAGACGCTGATACACAACTTTTAAATGTTACAAACTAGTAGGGGCGGCTATCAGCCGCCCGCCATATATCCGTGCAACAATCGTAGAGGCGGACGACACTGTCCGCCTCTTTTAATACGGGAAGAATACAACAGTTTTTCTTCAAGCCTCCAACAGCCGGATATAATGGTTCGCCTCCCGCAGAACGTGGTCGGCAAGCAGGGGCAGAATGATCGAGCGGATCTGACAGGCCTCGATGCCCTCGACGCCGGAACGCTTGAAATCGCGGAATTTCCGGGTCAGTCGGAGGGCGTTCCCGCAGCACATGGTCCTGTCGTTTGCCGCCTTGGCGGTGTCAAGGAGCCGCCGGTAATCGTCTGCAAAGCCGTCGGCCGTGTCAATGAGCGCATCCTCGCAGGGATCCAGCAGCCCACGGATAAACAGGGCGTGCTCCATCATGATCTGGTTCCAGAACAGCTCTGCGTTACGCATTTCCTGGCAGTCGCAGTCGCCCCGGCCTTCCAGGCACAGCAGATGATCCCGGTAGAGACAGGCCTCCCGCAGGATATGCTCGATAAGCAGCGGATAGTTCACTGTGAACAGGTCGCACGAACGGATCCCGCACAGCAGCCGTTCCTTAAAGGCGATGATTTGATTCACCAGCTGCAGCCCGTCCCGGTTCAGCCGCCGGACCTGCTGCATGAGCGCCGGTGACACGCGGAAGCCGGTCTTGCAGTCGTTGCCCTTCAGCCGCATGACCCGGGCAGTCAGGCTCCGGTCGATCATTGTGCCGGTCAGACGCTGTGTCTTGCGCTCGGCGCTGTCTGTAAACTCGGAAAAAAGCTCGCCGGAATCGAGAACACAGTAGCGGACCACATGGTCACTCAACGAGATCGTGCGGGAGAGCAGTGCTTCAAAGCCCCGCATGAGACGCTCGCCCTCTTTGGCAAGGTCTGCGTTGGGCGGCAGAAAGCCGACCTTAAGAAAGAGCGCGTGTTCTTTCATGATGCGCGCGAAGAACAGATGCTGCTCCAGTGAATTCATAATATAATCCTGGGATTTCTCCATAATCAACTTCTCCTCATTACAAATGTGATAACACAGTATATGTATGAACAGAAGGACCGGTTCAGAGGGTGGATGCAAGAGCCGGGAAAGTAATACTGGTACTCTGCAGCATTTTAAACTGCTCACCAACGTGTTTGTAGGGGCGGACGACTCTGTCCGCCCTGGCAGAAACCGTCGACAATGTACATGAGAGGCAAACCTGCGGACAAACAGGTTTGCCTCTCTCTTTTGCTTAAGTGAAATCTGGACCGGGGACTTTTATCACATGACGGCATTGGGCTCGGGCGGCGGGGAAAGCCGCCAGACTACCGCTATGGGAAAGCCCCGGGCCTGCGGATGGTTATTTGCCGCCGGGTGCGCTGCTGCAGGGGGAATCCGGGCAGAGGCATTCGCGGAACAGGTCCAGCTTCAGCTGAATCGCCAGCTCCAGACGGGTCCCAGCCGCCAAAACGCGCTCAACGCTTTTGTCGATCTTGACCAGATCGTCGACGTCAACGCCGCACAGTTGGGTGGTCTTTTCGATTTTTTTGTGCTCAGCCTCCAGAATCTTAGCCAGAGCCTCCTGCTGTTCAGCGACGGCTTCGATCAGCTCACTGATGGCCTTGCACCGGCTGTTTTAGTGACGGGGCGGTACGGTTTGAACGGGTTCCATAGAAGTGCGTCCTTTCACGCTGAATTGTGCCGTTGGCACGCTCCATTCTATGTGCCCATGGAAAAATCTGCCACAATTTGTCGCAGCGTGGGAGAACCGTTGCTTACCGACCGCGCCCGGTGGACGCATTTACTTCTCAGGAAAATTTTGTGTGGTATCGTAAAAAACAAAAAAATCTCATGAGGCTTATCGCGCAGTTGAGAAAAGAGAGTGAAGCAACCGTGAAGCAATGCCCCCCCCCAAAAACCCAAAAACGTACACAACTTCCACATGAGAAAGCAGGGGCTTTCAATGTGAAAACCCCTGCTTTTGGTCGGAGTGTCGGGATTTGAACCCGAGGCCTCTTGGTCCCGAACCAAGCGCGATACCAAACTTCGCCACACCCCGAAAGCAAAACTATTATATGCACTTATTTTCGATTTGTCAAGTGCAAAAGCATATTTTGGCAGATTCTCCATAAATTATTATGGGGTGAGAGGATGTTCTTCGGGTTTTTCCGGCGTCTGCGGCGCAAAGTCGTGCTCTGTCTGTGCATCGTCGGCGCGGTCATCATATTAAAACAGGTATATCCGGGTTTGGGCAGCCGGATCGGCACATGGATCTCCGGCATGGAAGATTCCCGCGCCGTGAAGGCGATCTCCTCGTTCGTATCGACGCTCACCAGCGGAGACGGTATGAGAGAAGCAGTGGAGGTATTTCGTGAAGCGATTCCATCCGACTGACTATATTGAGATCAGTCCGGCTTTTGTGGCCATTCTGTGCGCCTATTACTATTTTGACCCGGCAGGGACCTTCGTGCCTTTTGCCACGGCCCTCCTCTTTCACGAGGCGGGCCATCTGCTGCTGCTCTGGCTGCTGGGGACAAAGGTACATAAGCTGCGTCTGGCTGCCAGCGGCGCGGTCATTGTGACGGCCCCCCTTTCCTATGGGCAGGAGATCGCCGTTGCAGCGGCAGGACCGGCCTGCAATCTATCTTTGTTCCTGCTAAACAGCAAAACCCATCCCGTCGCCGCCTTTGTAAATCTGTGTTTGCTTGCCTACAATCTGCTGCCGTTTTATCCCATGGACGGCGGAAGGATCCTGCGGGCGCTGCTCCATATGCTGCTGCCGGAGCGGGCAGCCCTTTGGACGGAGCGCGGGATCGGTATTGGCTGCGGTGTGCTTTTGTTGGCAGGGGCCTGCTATCTGACCTGTGTCTGGCACGCAGGGCTCTGGCCGGTCCTGGTTTTTGCGCTGCTTATGGTGCGCGTCGCGGGGACAATCCTGCCGGAACAAAGTTTTTTGCCGGTTGGTAGTTGACAAAACGATATTTACGTGCTAAAATTATCAAGCTATGATTCGGAGAGATGTCCGAGCGGTTTAAGGAGCCGGTCTTGAAAACCGGTGACGCAGCAATGCGCCGTGGGTTCGAATCCCACTCTCTCCGCCACTTCTTTCCCTAATATCGTTTTGATTCGGAGTGATACCCAAGAGGCCGAAGGGGCTCCCCTGCTAAGGGAGTAGGCGTGTAAAAAGCGCGCGAGAGTTCAAATCTCTCTCACTCCGCCATGCAAAAAGCACTTGCTTCAGCAAGTGCTTTTTGCAATGATATCCGTTCCCTGCGGTCACGGGTGATATACCTGTCGGTATGATATCTGCTTCGCAAATGATATACGCTTTGCGTATGTAGGAACGGATATTATATCATACTTGCAAAGCAAGTATATCATGCGGCATAGCCGTATATCATATCGCGTCAGCGATATATCATTAAGAAATCTGGGGATGCGAATCCATCTCATTAAAAACGCAAATCCATCTTTTTCGTACTCCGTTGCCAGAAAAAGCACTTGCTTCGGCAAGTGCTTTTTTCAACGAAATCCACCCTTGGGTGTGTGAAATACTGCTTCGCAGTGTAAAATCACGGCTCGCGGTGGGTGGATTTTATTTCACTTTCTGCGTAAGCAGAAAATTTCACAATTCTTGATTAAACTTAATAATCAGGAATCAGCATCAAATATAATTCCGCAGGGCCTCCAGGGCTTTTTTTTCGATCCTCGAGATCTGCACCTGGGACACGCCCAGGATCTTCGACGTTTTATCCTGGGTCAGCCCATGAAAATAGCGCAGCTTAATGACCATCTGTTCCCGCTCCGGCAGGCAGGCGATTGCCTCCCGCAGTGCGATCTGCTCCACGATCTTCTCCTCCATTTCTCCCTCGGTCAGCACGTCCTCCAGCGCAAAACCTTCCTCACCGCTGCGCTTTTGGATGGACTCCGCCGTCCCTGTAGCAGTCTCGGCTACGGCGATCTCCTCCGGCTGCAGCCCGGTGCGGTTGCTGAGCTCCTGCAGTGTCGGCTCCCGTCCCAGATCCGAGGACATCTGCTCCCTTGTAGCCTTGAGAAAGGCGCAGCGCTCCTTCAGGCTGCGGCTGACCTTCACCGTTCCGTCGTCACGGAGAAAGCGGCGGATCTCCCCGGCGATCTTCGGTACGGCGTAGGTGGAAAACTGGGTACCGTAGTCCAGGTCAAAGCCCTCCACCGCCTTTAAGAACCCCAGGCACCCCAACTGATACAGGTCGTCCGGGTCGACGCCGCGCCCGAAATAGCGCCGTGCAATGGACCAGATCAGGCCCGTGTTGTTGACAACGAGCTGCTCCTGTGCCTCCCTGTCGCCATCCTTTGCACAGCGCAAAAGCTCCTCCTGCCCCGCGATCACTTTTTTCCTCCGCGGCGGATGATCTTGCGCTTCATATGTACGGTGGTCCCCTTCCCGGGTGCGGAAGTCAGGCGGAACTCGGTCATGAAGCTCTCCATGATGGTAAAGCCCATGCCGGAACGGTCCGCGCCGCCGGTGGTGAACATCGGTGTGCGGGCCTTTTCCGTGTCCTCGATGCCGCGGCCGCGGTCCTTGACGACAATATCCAGGACCGAATCCGGCAGGATCCGCGCTTTCAGGATGATCTCCCCCAATTCATCAGGGTAGGCGTGGACGATGCAGTTGGTGACGGCCTCGGACACGGCGGTCTTGATGTCGCCGAGCTCGTCCAGGGTCGGATCAAGCTGCGCGGCAAAGCAGGCGACCGCTGCTCTGGCAAAGGCCTCGTTGGCGGATTTGCTCGGGAACTTCAGTTCCATGTAGTTTTCGCTTTTCATTGGGGACATTCCTCCTTGATCTCCGTAATTTTTTCGATCCCCGCCGCCCGTAGCACCTTATAGGGCTGGGCAGGGATGTTTTGCAGAAGCAGCTTTCCCTGCAGGGTATTCATACGCCGCAGGGTGTGAAGCACCACGGCGATGCCGCTGGAATCCATAAAGCGGACGTCGCGGAAGTCCAGAATACAGCGCAGGGGCAGATAAAGGTCGATCTTTTCGGAGATCGCCTCCATCATTTCCCGGGCACAGTGGTGGTCGATCTCCCCCGCCAGGGCGACGGTGAGCTGCCGTTCCTGCACATAGCTTGTCAGTTTCATATGCTCTCCTCCCAAAATATGCAAAAGACGCATACAGATTTCTCTGTATGCGCCTCAGACCGCCGATAAAGGCCCAAACCGTCAAAATGCGGACATAGCATTTTACAGGCCGTCCCACGGACAGGGCTACTTCTCATAAAACAGCTCCCACTCCGATTGGACAGTTTCCAAAAATACAGCATTTTGACTTACTGCGCAAGACGCGACCTACCGTACCTATGTACGCCGACGGTCGTGTC
Organism: uncultured Clostridia bacterium; assembly: GCA_946061345.1. GTDB lineage: Bacteria > Bacillota > Clostridia > Oscillospirales > Oscillospiraceae > JAZOXB01. Next base: position 5,408 of record CAMGRA010000035.1, read on the forward strand.
TTGCTTGTCTTTGGACCTTTCTCGCAGTCTGCTATCGTGTCGAGAAGGCTCTCGACACGATAAAACGCATACAGATTTCTCTGTATGCGTTTACTATACGCCGATTTGTCCGCACGGTTTGTCGAAAGGAACGGCGGGAAATGTGATTTCCCACCGTTCTTTGTTTTATCTTCCGTTATATGAAGTCTGTTGCCGGCCCTATTCTGCAAGCCAGGCTGCCTCGATCCGATGCGCCAAAGCCAGACTGCCGTCGCGGTAAGACGGCTCCAGGCCCTCCACCAGGATCTCCACCGATTGAATCTCCGGCAGGGCGCACATGGTGGCAATGACCGAACGCACTGCGTAGGCTTCCTCCTGCGCATCCTTGCAGCCGCCGAGGAATTCACCGGTCAGGTCCACCGTGCAGGTGCCGTTTTCCAACCGCAGCGACAGGAGCTTTGTCCCTGCCGGGACGCAGCGCACCAGACCGTTGCCGCCCTCATAACGGAGCAGCGCTTCCAGGGCAAGCTCCGCCACGGTGCTGTCCGATTTTGCCTCCGGCATCCGGGCTATGGGTACCAGCAGGCCGTCGGCGCTGCGGGCCGGATAGAGGGTGATATCCACCGTGTCCTTATTTGCAGAGGCGGCAATGACGCTCTCGTCCCGGCTCACACCGGCAGACAGGTCCATCAGATACAGGGTATCCAGCGGTGCGCCCGTCACCCAGAAATCCACCGTGGTGATCGAGTCGAACTCCGTCAGGGAGTTGACGATGGCGTAGACCGCCATACGCTCACAGGCAAAGCTCCGGGGCAGGTTCTTCACGAACCCGGAGGAGAGATTGACGGTGCATACCCCGTTTTCCACGCTGATATCCAGCAGCGTCGTTCCCTCGGGGATGCAGCTTCCCGTCAACTCCTCCAGAAGGAAATTCATGAGGAACGCAGGCTTCTCCGCCTCCGTCATGGCCTCTGCCGACAGGGTCTGCGCCGTCAGATAGCGCATATCCGCGTCCGGCACATAATAGACCATCAGTTCTTCCTGCGGCAGCATTCCCAGGTCCTTGGTCTGGATGTCGCGCTCTGTCAGCAACACAGGATCTGTCTCACCGGGAAGAAACGCATAGACACTGTCTACCGTATCCAGCTGCAGCAGGGTCTGCGCCAGACAGGCCAAAGTGACCGAACGCTCCAGGCCGGACACACTTGTCCCGGTAAAGCGGATCAGAGCGCTGTTTCCGTCCATTTCCGCCTTGGAAAGCCGCCAGCCGTCCGGCACTACAGGTCCGCAATTTTCCGGTACTGGCGATTGCAAATAGGCTGTCAGTAGATCAGATAGGGAAGTCTGCTCCGCGTCGATTTGCGCCGGCGCAGCGCAAAAAGCGCCTTTGCTGGCATAGCCTGTACGGGGATAGTAGAATTGAAAAGAAGCATCGCTTTCCGCATTTTCTGTCTCTCCCGCGCAGGAAACGAGCAGCAGGCAGCAGAGGAGCATGAAGATCATCCGTCGTTTCATTCCGTCGCCTCCGTTTCAAAAAGCGGGAAGGTCACGGTGAATACCGTACCGCCGCCGGGTCTGCTGTTGACGCCGATGGTGCCGAAATTCCGTGTGACCATGTCGTGGACGATGGAAAGCCCCAGTCCCGCGCCGCCGGCAGCGCGGGAACGGGCCTTGTCCACCCGGTAGAAGCGTTCAAAAATATGCTCCCGTGCTTCCTCGGGGATGCCGGTGCCGGTATCGGCGACGGTCAGGCCCATGTCCTGGCCGATCCGCTGAAGAACGACCTCTACGCTGCCCTCGTCACGGTTGTATTTTATGGCGTTTTCCACCAGATTGAACGCGATCTGATAGAGGTCGTCCTCCACCATCAGTACAGAGCAGCCCTCGCTCAGACGGCAGCCCAGCGTGATGCTCCGAAGCTGCGCCAGGGGCTGAAGCATCCGAATCACCTTCTGCACCGTGGGTGCCGGGTCGATGATCTCACGATCCTCGTCCACAGCGCTGTCCAGGCGTGTCAGCGTCAGGAGCTTTTGCGACAGGCGGCCCAGGCGGTCAGCCTCCCGGCCGATGTCGCCGATGAATTCCCGCTGGGTCGCCACGTCCATTTCATTCTGCAAAATGGAGTCGGACAGTAGCTTGATGGTGGCAAGGGGCGTTTTCAGCTCATGGGAAGCGTCGGAGATAAACTGCCGGCGACTCTGCTCCGACTGCTCCAGGCGCTCGGCAAGGTTGTTGAACTCCCGTCCCAGGCGGTCGATCTCGTCATGTCCGCGAAGCCGGATCTTATGACTGTAGTCTCCGTCGCGCATCATGCGCACGGAGTGCAGGATCCTGCGCAGGCGGCGGGAAAAGGCAATGGAGAAAACCAGGGCCATCAGAATGATGCCGAACTCCAGCACGACGGAAATACGAAGCACGTTCATCTGTATGGCGGCAATGAGAGCGCCCTGGTCCGTGTCGTACTGCATGAGATAGACCGCCCCCAGGATCTCACCGTTGCGCATCAGCGGCACGGCAGCACGGCTCTCAATGGCTCCGTTGGCATAGCCGCTGTAGAACACGTCATAGCCCCCCAGAGCCGTCACCAGTTCGGGAAACAGCAGCAGCTTTCCCACGGCGCTGCAGACCTCCAGGGAGTCATACAGCGCCATGCCGGAGGCGTCGACGACCACGGTCCTTGTTGTATGCAGCTCGTCCAGGGACTCGATGGCCTGCTCCGTCTCCGGTGAGGAAAGGTCCGCAACCTGCAAGAGCGCAGTTGTCATCAACTGCGCTTTTTCTTCCAGGGCCTGCTTC
>CAMGRA010000036.1 GCA_946061345.1 uncultured Clostridia bacterium
GGGGCTTTTCTCCCGTCAGATCGACGATGGTGGATTCCACCCCCACCTCACAGGGGCCGCCGTCGATGATAGCGTCGATCCTGCCGCCGGTGCCGTAGTCGTGGAGGACGTGGGCGGCGGTAGTGGTGGAGGGCTTGCCGGAGAGATTGGCGGAGGGTGCGGCAATGGGCACGCCCGCCGCACGGATCAGCTCACGGGTCACCTGGGTCTTGGGACAGCGGACAGCCACGGTAGAAAGCCCCGCCGTGGTCCGTTTGGGAACACAGGGGTTTACCGGCAGCACCATGGTCAAGGGCCCCGGCCAGAAGCGTTCGGCCAGATGCCAGGCTGCCTCGGGAATATCATGGCAGTAGCGGGTCAGCTCTTCCGCGCAGGAGATATGGATGATGAGGGGATTGTCCTGGGGACGTCCCTTGGCGATAAAGATTTTCGCCACCGCTTCTTCATCCATGGCGTTGGCGCCCAGGCCGTAGACCGTCTCCGTGGGGATGGCGACCAGGCCGCCCGCGCGGATGATCTCCGCCGCCTGGGGAACGGTGGCGGGGTCGCTGGCAGGAAGGATCAGAGTTTTCATTGCGCTTCACCGCTTTCACGGAGTTTTTCCGCCTGGTCGGCGCTGACCAAGGCGTCGATGAGTTCGTCCAGGTCGCCGTTCATCACGGCGTCGAGCTTATAGAGCGTCAGGCCGATGCGGTGGTCGGTGACGCGGCTCTGGGGGAAGTTGTAGGTGCGGATCTTTTCGTTGCGCATCCCCATGCCCACCTGACTGCGGCGCTGCCCGGAGTATTCCGACTCAATGCGCTCCTGCTCCATCTGATAGAGCTTGGAGGAGAGCATGAGCATACATTTTTCGCGGTTTTGGAACTGGCTGCGCTCCTCCTGACAGGCAACGACGATGCCCGTGGGCTTGTGGATGAGCCGCACGGCGGAGGAGGTCTTATTGATGTGCTGACCGCCCGCACCGGAGGAACGGTAGACCTGCATCTCAATGTCCTCGGGGCGGATATCCACGTCGGCCTCCTCCATTTCGGGAAGCACCGCCACGGTGGCAGTGGAGGTGTGGATGCGTCCGCCGGACTCGGTCTCGGGGACCCGCTGGACCCGGTGGACGCCGGATTCAAATTTCAGCCGCGACCAGGCACCGCTGCCGCGAATTTCAAAATCCGCCTCCTTGATGCCGCCCAATTCCGTCTCGTTGTAGTTCAAAAGCTGGATCGTCCAGCCCTTGGCGGCGGCGTAGAGGTTATACATACGGAACAGGCTGTGGGCAAAGAGGGCGCTTTCCTCGCCGCCGACGCCGCCGCGGATCTCCATAATGACGCTCTTGTCGTCGTTGGGGTCGTGGGGCAGCAGGAGAAGCTTCAATTCCTGCTCCAGATCCTCACTGCGCTTTTTGGCGGCGGAAAATTCCTCCTGGCAGAATTCCTTCATGTCCGGGTCGGCGCTCATCAGCTCCAACGCGTCGTCCATGTCCTGTCTGGCGCGCAGATAGGCCCGGTAGGCCGTCACCACCGGTTCCAGCTCCTTCTGCTCCTTCAGATAGGCTGCCGCCTTTTTCGGGTCGGCGTAAAAATCGGGCTGCTCCGCACGGGCACACAGCTCGATATATTTTTCTTCCACCAGTTTCAGCTTGTCCAGCATAGATGTCTCCAATTCCTGCACGATTTATGAAAGATATTTTATCAGAAGTTTCTATTTTTGTCTACCATATACATTGAAAACCACCTCGGCGGTGTCGGAAAGACGCGCAGTCTGCTCCAGAGCCAGCGCTCCCTCCCGGGAGATACGCCAGGCGTGGGGCGTCATGTAGAGCAGATTCTGCACCATGGCGTGATCCTCCAGGGAGAAATCAAAGCGCAGCGTCTCCTCATGAAGGAGGCGAAAGCCGTCCAGCCGGGGATGCAGGTCCTTTTCCCGCTCTAACACAGTGGGGTAGATGACGGATTTTAGGGCGGAAAGATGCTTTTCTCCCGCCAAAACCTGCAGGAAGATACTGTTTTCTTTCAGCACACGGGCAAATTCCACCTCCGCCGTCAAAGCGAACATGGAGAGCAGGCAGTCAAAGGAACCGTCCGCAAAGGGCAGATGGGCCGCTGTCGCCGTCAGCCAGCGGGCGTTTTTCTCCCGGACGGCGGCATAGCGCACCGCCTCCTTGGAAATGTCGATGCCCCAGCGCTCCGGCGCGTCCAGCTGGGACAGATAATAACCCTCGCCGCAGCCCGCATCCAGAATTGACCGGGCATCGGGGGCGAACTGCTGCACCAGAACGCACAGGGTTTGGGCAATGGGCCCGTAATAGCCCGCGTCCAGAAAGGCCTTTCGCGCCGCCACCATTTTTTGCGAGTCTCCCGGGTGAAGGGAGTGCTTCTGCGTGACAGTCAACAGGTTTACATAACCTTGCCGCGCCACGTCGAAGCTGTGGCGGTTTTCACAGTGCCAGGCGGGTTTTTCCATGGTCAGCGGCTTGCCGCAGACGGGACAGATGGTTTGGATCATAATTTCCTCACTTTTCCTCCGCGAAAAAACGGAGGAGTACATATACTACAAGACGGAAAGGGGCGTGGAATATGCGCAGGTTTTTGTGTTGGCTCTGCCTTTGCGTGCTTTTGACGACGCCTGCGTGGGCGCAGGAGGAAGAGGGCGGAAAGTATCTGGCCCTGACCTTTGACGACGGCCCCTCGGGACGCTTTACCAGCGCGCTGCTGGAGGGCCTGGCGGAACGGGAGGTCCATGCGACCTTTTTTCTCTGCGGTTACCGGGTGGATCAGTATCCTACTCTGGCGGCAGAGATCGCTCAGGAGGGCCACGAGATCGGGCTTCACGGCAACGCCCATCGGTTTTTTACCGAAATGGGGCCGCAGGAGGTCTGCGCCGACCTGAGCACTGCCCGGGAAAAGCTCTTCGCCGCTACGGGGCAGTCGCCGACGCTCATGCGGCCGCCCGGAGGTCTTTACGACCTGGAGGTCCTGAAAAAAACTGACTGCGCCGATCTTCCCATCGTACTCTGGTCGGTGGATCCCCAGGACTGGTGCTGCAGCGACGGCGGCAAGGTTGCCGCCCGGGTGATCCAAAAGGCGAAAAACGGCGACATCATCCTGATGCATGATATGTCGACTTCCAGCGTGCAGGCGGCGTTTCAGATCATCGACACCCTGGAGGGCCGGGGCTTTGAATTCGTCACGGTCAGCGAGCTTGCCTACCTGGCCGGGACGGAAATGAAGGGCACGGAGGCCTATTACAATTTTACGGTTGACGAGAAGAATGCCTCGATCTCCGAACGGGTGGCGGAGACGGAGCCCTGCGCAAAGTTGGGCTTTCCGCCGCCCCGTCCGCGCAAAGCTGCGTTGAGGGACTTGACGAGGCCGCGCAGATCGCCGTTCAGGCAGCCCAGGGCATATTTATAGTTCCCATCCTCGCCGGAAAAAACCGCGCAGGTCCCGCCGCAGCTTTTCAGCACGGCGTCCGTCAGACGGCGCAGGGCATCGGCGGACAGATCTTCCTCAAAAAGCAGCACGTTTCCCGCATTTGCAAGGCTTTTTGCCCGTTGGGCAAAGAGTTGGTTTTCCAACTGGACGATGCGGTATTGGGCCTGGGACAGCTCCTGGCTGACCCGGCGGACAGCATCGGCGGTGGCAAAGGGCTTGGCCGACAAGAGGCCGGAGATCTCGCGGTTCTGGTCGGCCACGGTGTTGAGATAGTCCAGTGCGCGCTTTCCGCAGAGCAGCTCAACGCGGGAGCCGTTGTGAAATTTCGTGGTGGACAGCAGCTTGACCAGACCGATTTCTCCCGTGTGGGACACGTGCAGGCCGCAGCAGGCGCACAGGTCCGTCTCGCCGAATTTTACCAGTCGCACCCAGCCCGACAGCTCCTTTTTGCTGCGGTAGGGGAGGGTGTGCAGGGTCTCGGTGTCGGGATAGAGGAATTCTGTGGCGATATTTTGGTAGATAACGTCGTTGACTTCGGTCTCCACATGGCGAAGCTGCGCGGCGGTCAGCTCTCCGCTGAAGTCGATGGTGATGACCTCGCTTCCCATGTGGAAGCCCACATTTTCATAGCCGAAATGGGCGCGGACGGTGCCAGAGACCAGATGCTCGCCGCTGTGCTGCTGCATGAGCATGAAGCGGCGTGCCCAGTCGATCTCCATGGCGACGGTTTGGCCTACAGGCAGCGGCGCGGCGCAGAGATGGACGACCTCGCCGTCACGGTCGCTGACGTCCAGCACGGAAACACCGTCCAGCGTCCCCAGGTCGCAGGGCTGTCCGCCGCCGGTGGGATAGAAGATGGTGCGGTCAAGCACGACGGCCCAGCCGCCTTTTACTTCCTCGCAGCGCCGCACCACAGCGGTGCCTATCTTTTGGTATTGGTTTACATAATATAGCTTCTCCGTCGCCATGGTTCTTTCTCCTATCATATATTTGTGCTATTTATTATACCAAATCCTTCCGCAAAAAACAACGTCGCAGAAAAACATTCCGGCGGCGGGAAAAGTACAGGTAATGATCGAAAAAACGGCTGCTCCCGGGACCGGGAGCGGCCGTTTTCAAACAAGTTTTTCAGCACACGGAGATAGCGGCGGTCAGAGCAGCCGCTATTTGCTCCAAGGCCATGGCGGGAGCGTTCTCCTTTGCCTGCTCCGGCAGGAACGGTACGTGGACAAAGCCGACCTTTGTCTGAGTTCCATGGTAATGGTGGAGCAGGGAATAGAGCACGTCGTTGCAGACGAAAGTGCCTGCGGAGTACGAAAGTGCGGCGGAGATCCCAGCGCCATTGATGGCTTCGACCATTGCCCGGACGGGGACCGTCGAAAAATAGGCGGCGGGAGCGTCCTTAACCACGGGGACGTCGGAGGGCTGGTTTCCGGCATTGTCCGGGATCCTTGCCTCGCGGAGGTTGATGGCCACCACTTCCGGGGTGACGCCGCTCCTTCCGCCTGCCTGCCCGATGCACAGTATCACATCCGGCTGCAGCCTCTCCGCTGCCGCCAACACCGTTTCCGCAGCCAGGCCAAAGACGGTGGGGATCTGCAGCTTGGTCAGGCGGCAGGCGCCGATCTCCTCCGGCAGCAGACGAACCGCCTCCCAGGAGGGGTTGACCGTCTCGCCGCCGAAGGGGTCAAAGCCGGTGATCAAGAGCTTTTTTCTTGCTTCGCTCATAAAGCCTTCACACCAAAACGGCCCGGGGTCTCCGATCAATACAGATAGGCGTACTTATTTTTGACGGTGCGGATGAAGAGGGCGATCTCGTCGGGCAGGTCGTTCTTGCCGTCCACGTCGCAGATGCTCTCGGTAAAGAGGCGGACACGGACCTTGCCGTCGGGCAGGATGCAGAAGCCGAAGTTCTTGGAGTCGTCCATATCCCGCTCCGTCTGGAAGAGGGTGAACTTGTCGTGGCAGGGCTCAGAGGCGTAGGGGCAGAAATGGGTGCAGTTGCCGCACTCGTTGCACATCTTATCCACGTGCAGAATCTCATGTCTGCCGTCAGCCAGCTTGATGACCACGTTGGAACGGTTGGGGCAGGAGTCAGCGCAGTTTTCGCAGACGGTGTTGCAGTCCAGGCAGCGGCTGGCCTCGCAGCAGGCGTCCTTGCTCATTTTCAGGATGCCCTTCTTGGCAATGGCCTCGGCCTTGGTCACATAGGCCTGCTCGGGGATCTCGTATTCGTGCTTTTTGCCGATAACGACCTCTGCAAACTTGGCGGCGTCGGCAATGCCCTCGACCACGGTGGCAGGACCGCGGTGGCAGTCGCCTGCGGTGTAGACACCCTCGACGTTGGTCTTAAAGTCGGGGCCCTTGCGGCCCATTTCGATGCCGTTGGCGGCCATCAGCTCGGCGTCGACCTTCTCGCCGACGGCGGAAATGACCAGATCACAGGGGATCTCGAAGAATTCGCCGGTGGCAACGGGGGAGCGGCGGCCGGAGGCATCGGGTGCGCCCAGGACCATCTTCTCCAGGGTCAGCTTGCCGTCAGCCTGCTTGACCGGCGCGGCCAGCTCGACAAATTTCACGCCGTCGTCCATGGCCAGCTTCAATTCATGCTCGTCAGCGGGCATATACTTCTTGGTGCGGCGGTAGACGATGGTGGCATCAGCGCCCATGCGCTTGGCGACTCTCGCGGCATCCATGGCGGTGTTGCCCGCGCCGACGACCACGACGGAACCGGACAGGCAGGGCTTGACTTCCTTCTTCATGTCCTTCATCCAGCCGATGACGCCGACCACGTTGCCCTCGATGTCCAGCCGGCCGGCCTTCCAGGCGCCGACGGCAAAGAGAATGTGGGTGTAGCCCATGGCTTTCAGCTCCGCAACGGAGGGAGCGGGTGCGCCCAGCTTGACCTCGACGTTGTACTTCTCCATCAGGGCAATGTCCTTGTCGATGGCTTCATCGGTGATACGGAAGGCGGGGATGACGTGACGGGGCACGCCGCCGAGGGAATTCTCCCGCTCAAAGATGGTAGTCTCCACACCGGCACGGCCCAGGAAGTAGGCCGCAGCGATACCCGTCGGGCCGCCGCCGACAATGGCGACCTTCTTGCCCGGAACCTTTTCCGGGACCTTGATGGAGGCCATCAGAGCGCCGTAGCCCTTTTGGGCGGCAAGGAGCTTGGTGTCACGAATCCGGACGGACTCGTCGTAGAAGTTGCGGGTGCACTTGCCCTGGCAGCGGTGGGCGCAGATGGTGCCGGTGATAAAGGGCAGGGGGTTCTTCTCGGTGATGAGCTTCAGCGCCGGGGCGTACAGGCCCTTTCTGCACAGCTCCACATACTCGGGAATGTCCTGGGCGATGGGGCAGCCGCCCTTACACGGGGCGATAAAGCAGTCCATCCAGGGCACGCGCTCCTCATTTTTGCGAGCGGGCAGGGGCTTGATGGGCTTGAGATGGTGGAAGTTGGTGTGGCTGCCGACGCTGAGGGCCTCAATGGCGGCGGAGTCGGTGCCGTGGAAAGCGGTAAAGGGCATATCCTCGACCTTTTCACACATCTGGCGCAGACGGTTGTAGCCGCCGGGCTTGAGAATGGTGGTGGCCACGGTGATGGGCCAGATACCGGCTGCGAACAGCTTGTCGCAGTTGAAGTATTCCGCGCCGCCGGCAAAGGAAATGCGCATTTTGCCCTTGAACTGCTTGGAAATGCGGTTGCACATCTCAATGGTCAGGGGGAACAGGGAGCGGCCGGACATATACATCTCGTCGCCGGGCAGCTCTCCGCGGGTGGTGTCGACGGGGAAGGTGTTGGACAGCTTCAGGCCGAATTCCACGCCGGTCTTGTCCGCCAGCGCCTGCAGACGCTCGAACATGGGAACGGCGTCGGCCCACTGGAGGTCCTCGTTGAAGTGATGCTCGTCAAAGACGATGTAGTCATAGCCCATGGAGTCCAGAATGGAGCGGGCGGAGCGGTAGCCGAGAATGGTGGGGTTGCACTTGACGAAGGTGTTGACCTTCTTCTCGGAGATCAGGTAGGTGGCGATGCGCTCGATCTCATCGGGCGGGCAGCCGTGGAGGGTAGAGAGGGTGATGGAGCGGGAGACCTGGGGAGAGATGCCGTCGATGAAGTCGGCCTCCTCCGGGAAGAACTCCTTGAGCACTGCCTTGCACTCGGCAAACTGGGCCGTGTTCGAGGCGTCCTTCATGGATTCGATATAGGTGTCGACCTTCTCGCCCTTGATGCCCTCTAAGTCGTAGCCGACGGACATATTGAACACAAAGCCGTCGGGATCGCCAAAGCCGTAGACCTTGGACAGGACCTTCAGGGCGCACCAGGCCTTGATGTACTCGTCAAGGGCCTGGGGAACGGTCAGCTCTGTGGACCACTCCTGGTTGTAGCCCTCGTCGTCGGCAAGGATGCAGGGACGCGGCACACAGCGGGCCAGATCCTCGCCGTCCATCTTCTGCACGGTCTTGACCTCGAAGAAACGGGCACCTGCCATATAGGAGGCGATGATGTTTTGGGCAAGCTGACTGTTGGGGCCTGCAGCGGGGCCGAAAGGCGTTTCGATCTTCTCGCCGAAGATGGGAAGCGTCTTGCCCTTGGCAATGTAGGGGGCGTGGATGCCGAAGATCTCGCCCTCCCGGCTGTATTCGGTGACGATCCAGTTCATCAGGGA
>CAMGRA010000037.1 GCA_946061345.1 uncultured Clostridia bacterium
CTCTCCCTCCGTCTTCGCCTTGCGGCGAATCCACCTCCCTCATCAGAGGGAGGCTGGCGGGACGCGGCATAGCGAATGCTTTTTGGAACCACCACCCGGCTGGTGGTTTTCTTTGTACAAAGAAAAAGTTAACGACCGTTTACTTATTCATTATAGTAAACGGTCGTTAACTTGTCAAGGGTTTTTTCCGTATTTTTTGCAGAACAGACGCCCGGCATATTCTTCCGAATATTCCCGCATTGCCGGGCGTCGTTCCGCCTGCAGGATTATCCGCCGAAGCCGAAGCCCCAGGGGAAGCCGCCCGGATACCCCTGCTGGCTGCTCGGTTCTTCGTCCTGCGCAAGGGCGGACTGGGTCTGCTCCCCGACGATCACCGTGAGCTCCAGAGTCTGGCCCTGACGGTAGACAGAAAGGACCAGCTTGTTGCCCGGCTCACAGGCGCTCACCGCGTCGGAAAGGCCCGTTCTGTCAGTGATCTCCACGCCGTTGACTGCGGTAACGATGTCGTTTTCCTTCAGTCCGGCAGCCGCCGCAGGGCTGTCCTCCAAAACACCGGCAATGGCAGCGCCCTGAGGCAGGCCGTAGCGCTGGGTCTCCGCGCTGACATCCGTAACGGTCACTCCGATATAGGGCTTGGTGATATAGCCGTCCTCGATGATGTCCTCCACGATGCCTTTGACATGGTTGATGGGAATGGCAAAGCCGATGTTGTCAATGGAGGCCGCAGAACTGGAGCCGGAGCCGGAATACTTGGCGTTGGTAATGCCGATGACCTCGCCGTACATATTGAACAGCGGGCCGCCGGAGTTGCCGGAGTTGATGGCGCAGTCGGTCTGGATCAGGTCCATGGTCAGGTTGCCCGAGAGGGTGACTTCCCGGTCCAGGGCGCTGACGGCACCTGCGGTCAGGGAGAAGGTCAGCTCGCCCAGAGGATTTCCGATGGCAATCACGCTGTCGCCCACATTCAGGTTGTCGGAGTCGCCCAGGATCACAGGGGGCAAATTCTCAGCGTCGACCTTCAGAACCGCGATGTCGTTGCTTCGGTCGTAGCCGATGAGGGCTGCGTTGTAGGTAGTGCCGTCATAGAGGGAAACGGTGATGGAGTCGGAGTCCTCAATGACGTGGTAGTTAGTCAGGATATAGCCGTCGGAGGTGAGGATCAGGCCGGAGCCGGAAGCTGCTGAGGTGGTCTGATAGCCCCAGAAGTTGGTGGTGATGGAGGTGGTGATGCCCACGGTGGAATTGACATTGGCGGCATAGACCTCAGCCGCCGTCAGCTCCTTGCCGGTGTCAATGTGGGCAATGTCGATGACGGAGCTTTCCCGGACGCCCTGCAGAATCGTAGAGGTCTTTTTTTCGCTGCTCTTGGCCCCGGAATTCAGGAAGCTGCCGCCGAAGCCGGCCAAACCGCCGACCAGAGCGCAAGCCAGGAGCAGCGCCACTGCCCGCAGGCCCTTGAGCTTTTTCTTCGGTTTTTTCTGCTGCGGTTCGACTGGTGTGTAAGCTGGCTCCGACGGAGTATAGGCAGGCTCCGTGTAGGCAGGCCCTGCAGAGGTGTAGACAGGCTCTGCATAGTAATTGGGCTGCTGGGGTTCCGCCGGTGTATTTTGCGGCTGCTGTGTGTTTTCCGGCTGCACCGGATATTCAAAATTCTGTTCCATGAGAGAAACCGTCCTTTCGGGTAGTTTTGCTTTATGTCCTGAGTATAGCCCTCCATGCTGAAGTGAAGTTGAAAATATCATTAACTTTTTCTGAACTTGCCGGTTTCCGACGCATTTTTTCGCCGTTTTCGGCAGAGCAAAGGCAAAAACATTCAGCCCACGTCAGGCAGTACGGAACTCTGTCGGACGCGGGCCGTATTCTGTCATTGACTTTTGCCGCTACAGAAGGATGCGGAACAGGATGTCTCCGCCGTTGTTGCTGTGGACGGAGATCTTGCCTCCGTGGGCTTCTGCGGTGGCCCTGGCAACGGAAAGCCCGATGCCGGTGCCGCCGGAATCGGTACTGCGTGACTGATCCGGCCGGTAAAAGCGGTCAAAGAGCCGGTTGATGTCAGTGCCCTCCGGCAAATGGCAGGTGTTATAGACCTCTATGACCGTCCCATTGTAGCGTTTGACGGCGGTCAGCCGGATCACGCCGCCCTCGTCGGAGTATTTCACCGCGTTGTCCAGCAGGATAGACACCATCTGGCAGATGGCAGCACGGTCACCGCGAAGGGTCAGCCCGTCGGCGATCTCCTGAGAAAACCGCTTTCCCTTTGCCCGTGCCACGGCGGCAAAGGGCTCTGAAATCTCCCAGATGGCATCGGTGAGGGAAAACTCCGTTTTTTCCGGGAAGGGATTGGCCTCGTCCAGCCGGGAAAGGGTGACCAGATCCGACACCAGACGGGACAGGCGCTTGGTCTGGCTCTGGATGTTCTCGACCCATTCATTTTCCCCCTCCATGGCCAAAATATCGGCGCTGGTGGCGATGGCGGTGAGGGGGGTCTTGATCTCATGGCCTGCGTCGGTGATAAACTGCTTCTGCTGCTCGATATTCCTCGCGAAGGGCAAAATGGCCCGCTTGGAAAAGAGCACCACCAGCACAAAAATAGCCAGATAGCTGATGAGCGCCACGGTGCAGGAGACGATCAGCAGGGTCCGCATGCTCTGTATCTCCGTCTCGGCGTTGAGAAAGACCACGGCGATCCGGTCGCCGGATTCCTCCATGGCGAAGCGGTAATTGTCCCGGTAGCCGGAGGTATCCTCGCCCGACAGGACTTCAGCGGCATATTCCGCCGCCTGCGCCACGGAGACAGAGGAAATATAATCCTTGGAGATCTGCAGCACGACGCCGTCTGTGGTGCAGACCACAGAGAAAAAGCGCGTGCGGAACTGTGCCTCCGAGGAATGCTTGGAGGACGGCAGGTTCCACTCCCCCAAAGGCGGCATCTCCCAGCGGGTGTAGTCCAGAAGAACGTCCAGAGTCTCGTCCAGATTTTCCGTATTGATCTTGTAATACCAAAGGTTCATGGCAGCCAGCAGCACGAAAAGCACCACAAAAATGGCAGCCATGGCTGACAGGATGAACCGCCAGCGCATTTTTTTCAGCATCTCAGCGCCTCCAATGCGTAGCCAGCGCCGCGAATGGTCCGAATTTCAATGTCCGCGCTGATCTGCTTGAGTTTCTTGCGCAGAAAGCCGATATAGGTCCATACCACATCCATGTCAGCGTCGGAATCCAGGCCCCATATCTTATCCATGATATGCTCCGTGGAGAACACGTGACCCGGATTGCGCAGAAAAAGCTCCATGACCTGAAATTCCTTGTTGTTCAGGCGCACGGATTGCTCCCCGCAGAAGAGGAGATACTGGCCGCAGTCCAAAACGGTGTTTCCCAGGCGGAGGGTGACGGAAGCGTAATTTCCGCTTCTGCGGCAGAGGGCACGGACCCGCGCCAGAAATTCGCTGGTGGCGAAGGGCTTGGGCAGATAGTCATCTGCACCGGCGTCCAGCCCCGCCACCCGGTCCTCGATCTCTCCTTTCGCGGTGAGGAACAGGGCCGGTGTGGACACGCCCTGCTGCCTTGCCTCCCGCAGGACAGAAATGCCGTCCCTGCCGGGCATCATGATGTCCAGAATCAGCGCGTCATAGCAGCTATGCAGGATATAATCCAGAGCGTCATTGCCGTTGTGGACCATGTCCACGGCATATTTATTCCGCTCCAGCACGACCTTCAGGGCCTTGGCAATGGAGATCTCATCCTCGGCGATCAAAACACGCATGCGAACCACTCCTTTGGTTTCTGTATACCATCCTCACCCGAAACCAAGTTGAAAAACAGATTGTCTTAAAACGCCCAGTTGCCCTTGCGGAAGATGGGAACGGTCTTTCCGTCACGGGTGACGGCGTCGATGTCCAGATCCGCCGAGCCGATCATAAAGTCCTCATGGATCATGGAGTCGTTGACGCCCATCTTGCGGCATTCCTCCAGGGTGTACTTGTCAAAGTCCTTGATGGTGTCGGCAAAGCCCATGCCCAGGGCCAGATGGCAGGCGGCGTTCTCATCAAAGAGAGTCTCATAGAACAGCAGGCCGGACTTCTGGATGGGAGAATCATAGGGCACCAGGGCACATTCGCCCAGATAGGCCGCGCCCTCGTCCATGGAGATGAGCTTTTTCAGCAGCTCCTCGTTCTTTTCCGCGCGGACCTCCACAGCCTTGCCGCCCTCAAAGCGGACAGAGAAATTCTCAATAAGCTGCCCCTGATAGGACAGAGGCTTGGTGGAGTAAACGATACCCTCGGCTTTGCCCCGCATGGGAGAGATAAAGACCTCCTCCGTGGGGATGTTGGGGTTAAAGAAGATGTTGTTCAGCGAGTATTCGCCGCCGCCTTTGAACTCCGCCTCGGGAATCATGCCGACCCGCAGGTCCGTTCCGTTGTTGCTCCTGTAGACCAGCGTCTCGATGTTCAGACTGTTGAGATAGGCGCAGCGGGCAGCCAGATCGTCGTTGTGGGCCTTCCAGGCTGCGATGGGATCCTCGTTGACGCGGGAAGCGTCCAGGATCGCCTCCCACAGCTTTTCCACCGCCTGAGCCTTGCTCAGGTTGGGGAACAGCTTTTTCGCCCAGGCAACGCCGGGTACAGCGGCGATACACCACTGGTACTTGTTTTCAAGCTGGTCCCGGTAGGGCTTGATGACCTTGTACTTGGCCTGCTGGGCCTTGGCCATCTTCTCCTGATTGACGCCCTTCATGCCGTCGGGGTCCTCGGAAACCAGGTAGATGCGGCAGGGGATCTCGTCGACATAGTGCTTCCAGCGGGCTTCCTCCCAGTCGGCGACAGTGCCCAGGTTTTTCTGGCTGCGCCAGCGGACCTGGATTTTATCCAGAGGCTGATAGCTCCAATCCACGACGACACGCTTGGCACCGGCGCGGTAGCACTCCTCCGCCACCATCTTGACAAATTCAGGCTGATCCAGCTCGGCGGCGATAAAGACCTCCTGGCCCTTCTGCACGTTGATGCCCATGGTGGCAATCAGCTTGGCATAGCTTCTGAGTACGGTTTTTTTCATGTTCAGACTCCTTTGCTGATGTTTTTCTTCATTGTAGCAGAGTTTTCTCTGTATTTCAACCTCAGAAACCGATGAGCCGGCCATGTACGCATATAAAAAGCCGTATAGACGAAAAAAGTCCCGGATTTGGCAGGCAGGAAAAGAGTCTCCGATAAAGAAACGGAGAATTACAAGCCTTTGCTTTCAGTTCATGCTTCAATGCTTTTGCTTTCTGGAGCCTTTTCCGGCGAGGTATTGATGTAAACCTCCTCCGCATCCAGCATTGCTTTGCGCAGGCGTGCAGCAGCCGGAACGGCAAGCGGAATACGCTCCAGCGGGTCAATGACAGAGTCCACCGCCGCGCATAATATGGCGTACATTTTTTGGTAGTCAGGCAAGATATCACATCCTCCCAGCAGTCTATGTATAGCCTAATAGTAGCACGCATAGCCTAAAAAGTCCACCGCTTTTGGTTATCCTATTTACAGGATATCACGGAGGTGGCCCATGGAAACTGTATCTGCCGTAAAAAACAGGATCCTTCAGCTGTGTGAAGAACGCAATATGAGCATCAACAAGCTGTCAACGGTATGCGCATTGCCGCCGTCGAGCATCAAGAACATTCTTTACGGGAAAAGTCAGAATCCCAAGCTGCTGACGATCAAGATGATCTGCGACGGCCTGGAGATCACTCTCGGTGAATTTTTCTCTACGCCGGAGTTTGACCGGCTGGAGCAGGAGATCAAATAAATACCCAACGGCACCGCTACCGGTTTTTAATGCAAAAAAGCAGGACATTCCTTTTCCGTTCCGCAAGGGAACAGAAAAGGAATGTCCTTTTTGCACGGCTTCATACTAAAATCTGATAAAACGGTTCAAAACCTTTTTATAGTGCCGGAGGCGCGTCAGATTCTGCACGAGACGGCGCAGCGTGCCTTGAGCACGATGTGAGTGTGCGCAGCACACGGGATTCTTGATGAAACTTTTTCATCAAGAATCAGTATCCATCGCCGTCATCGCGGCAAAACTGTCTTTACCAGGTGCGGGAATTCAGTTCTCTGAACTGGGCGACGGTGGTGACATGGGAGTTCAGACCGCCGTCCACATTGATGATCTGGCCCGTCACATATTTGCTCTCGTCAGAGGCAAAATACACGCACATATGGCCGATATCCTCGGGGCAGCCGTAACGGGTCACCATGATGTTGCTGGTAAAGATGTCCTTCAGGGCCTGGGGTACGCGGTTTTCATTCTCCGGCGTGACGATCAGGCCGGGTCTGACGCAGTTACAGCGGATGTTCTGCTTGCCGTACTGCAGGGCAGTATACTGGGTAAGCATATCGACGCCGGCCTTGGCGCAGGCATAGGCCGTGGAGCCCAGGTCGCCGGCACAGGAGGCCATGGAGCCGATATTGATGATGGAGCCGCCGTTTTCGTTTTTCTTGAGATACGGCAGCACGCATTTGGTGGAATAGAAAGTACCGCGCAGGTCGCTCTGAAGAACCGCGTCCCACATTTCCAGCGTCAGCTCGTCCACACGGCCGTCTTTCAGGCCGACATTGGCGGCGTTATTCACCAGAATGTCGATCTTTCCGTACTTTTCTGCGGTATCGGCAAACAACCGGTCGACACTCTCCATGGCCGTGATGTCCATGAAATGATAGGAGGCCTCGCCGCCCTCGCTCAAAATGCGCTCAACAACAGCCTGTCCCTTTGCTTCACGGCGTCCGCAGATGACAACCTTTGCGCCCTCTGCCGCAAACAGCCTGGCGATACCGATGCCGATCCCACTGGTCGAACCGGTGACAATGGCTACTTTACCCTTTAGTCTGTCCATGATAAACCTCCTTATATGTCCTTTCGTGCAATATTCCGGCAATCACCCGGAGTGATATACCTATGTATATTATACACCATAGGAGGCAAGAAATCAAATTTCTTTTTTCATCTTTTGGGGCGATTATGTGCAGGTTGTACAATAGCGGCAGACAGTACCGTTGAACAAGCCTGTACGCACCCGGTAGTTCCTGCACCGGCGCATCGGGGTCGGCATGCCCTACGGCACACTGCTTCCGATTCCGGATGAACAAGGATCCTTATGTGTTGCTGTTTCAAGCGGTACGCATATGAGGGGAATGCCCCAAAACAAGGACGACCGATCCCCCATTGAAAGCGAAAGGTATGGGCAGGCTCGAAGGCCCGCCCATACCTTTGGAGTAATTCTGTTTTTATTTGCTCAGGCAGCGATACAGGAAGGTCACGATTTGCGCGCGGGTGCAGTCCTCATCGGGGCTGAAGGTCGTCGCGGAAGTACCATTGGTAATGCCGTTCTCCACAGCCCACAGCACCGCGCTGTAGTAGTATTCCCCGGAAGGCACATCGGTGAAGGGGTTCGTCCTGCCGGCATCCGGCATACCCTGAGAGCGCCACAGGAAGGCAGCGATCTGTGCGCGGCTGCAAATATTATCGGGGCTGAAGGTGGTAGCGGAGGTGCCCTTGGTAATGTCGTTTTCCACAGCCCACAGCACTGCCGTCTCGTAGTAGCTGCCCTTGACCACATCCTTAAAGGGCATCTCGCTGCTCTTGGGAGCCGGGCATCCGGCAGAGCGCCACAGGAACGTAACTACCTGCGCACGGGTGCAGGCTTCATCGGGGCTGAACGTGGTATCGGATGTGCCATTGGTGATCCCGTTATTCACAGCCCACTGCACAGCATCATAGTAGTAAGCATCAACGAGCACATCCGCAAAAGAAATCATCCTGGTATAGCCGCACACGGTGCAGCTGTTGCCGCTGAAGGTGTGGCCGGTAGCAGGGATCACCCAGCTATCCTTCTCGATCTCAGTCATACCGGCTTCATCGGAGAAATACTTACCGCACACGGTGCAGGTCCAATATGCACAGTTGCCGCCCTCGGTGCAGGTAGCTGCCTTGGCTTCGGTCTTGGTCAGGATATGTCCGGCAACGAACTCCGCATAGGTATGGGCGTTACTGAAGGTATAGGGCTTGGCGGAAGCGGTGAACGCGTCAGTCTCTGCGGTGCGCCAACAGTAGACATCGGGCAGG
>CAMGRA010000038.1 GCA_946061345.1 uncultured Clostridia bacterium
GCAAAGGTCTGCAAAACCTTCATTCCCCAGTTCAAATCTGGGCGGCACCTCCAGAAAAAGCACGCTTCGGCGTGCTTTTTTCATTGAAATCCACCCTATCGGGAGGCGAAGTATTGCTTTGCAGTATGAATTGTGTTGTATGCACAGCAAAAGCTCCGCATCCTTTTGAGGAGGCGGAGCTTTTGGATATCCCGCCGGATCGACAGCGGAAGCATATGGGTTTTATCCTTCGGTGCGAACGCGTTCGATCATCGGCGGCATGGGCTTTTTGCTGAGTTTTGCGGTGCAGCAGACGCCGACAGAGCCAAACAAGCACATGATCAGATCCAACATGGTGTCGCGCAGACCGATGTCGATATAGCCGCCGATACCCAGCTCCTGGCCATTGACAACTACGCTGGTGATCTCCGATACGGCACCGCGCTCGCCGACAGCGTCGTTCAGCAGATAGGAGGAGAAACCGGAGATCACCGTGTCGTTCTGCATATCCAGACCGAAGAAGGTGTCGCCGCAGAATTCGTAGATCTCCCAAAGAACGCCGATGGTCATAGCGACGCACATGGCGCTGATGCAGCGCGAGGCGGTGCTGTGGCCGTGATCCGGTTCCAGAAGATCCGGCAGGCTGTAGCCGAGCATGGCGAACAGGACGCCGCAGAGAGTGTGGAGGATCTTATCCCAGAAAGGGATGGTGAAATACAACTGGTAAACATTTCCACCGACAGGACCGGCGATTGCATAGATCATGAGGACCTTTTTCATGCCGGGGCGAATATGCACTCGGAACAGCCGTTCCAGCATAGACGGCGCAAAGAGCAGCAGCATGGAGGAGAGGCAAAGCCCTACATAATTCAGCTTTCTGCGAAAAACCGCAAAGAGCAGTGTGATCGCGCACAGTCCCTCCAGCGTTAAAAACACAACGCCGACAGATTTGTCCTTTTCCCTGTTTAGTATCAGTTCCATCGTGTTCATCCTTTTCATATATTCTTCTCTTTTTTGACGCGAGCCATATCGTATAAGTATATTGTTACACCATATTTTTGCGTATGCAAGGGTTTGCTTGTAAAATAATTGTGAATTTTGGGCGGCGGAGGCGAGCATAACTCATATTGACAATTTTGCCTCGATTTGGTATGGTATGTAGGGTGATTCTATGAGTAAAGCTGATTTGAAATATATTGAGACCTGCCGAAAGATCCTCTCGGAGGGCATCTGGGACACGGACTGGCAGGTACGTCCCCGCTGGGAGGACGGAACGCCTGCCCACACGGTCAAGTGCTTCGGTGTCGTCAACCGCTATGATCTGCGGGAGGAATTCCCTATCATGACCCTGCGGCGGACCTTCTATAAGTCCTGCATTGACGAGCTTTTGTGGATCTGGCAGAAAAAATCCAACAATGTCCATGACTTGCACAGCCATATCTGGGACAGCTGGGCCGACGAAAACGGATCCATCGGCAAGGCCTATGGCTATCAGCTTGGCGTGAAGCACATCTATCCGGAGGGAGAGTTTGACCAGGTGGACAGGGTGCTGTATGACCTGAAGCACAATCCTGCCAGCCGCCGCATCCTGACCAACCTCTATAATTTTGCCGACCTCCACGAAATGGCCCTTTATCCCTGCGCCTATTCCATGACCTTCAATGTCAGCGGCAACACGCTGAACGCGATCCTGAACCAGCGGTCCCAGGATATGCTGACCGCAAACAACTGGAACGTGGTCCAATATGCTGCGCTGGTCCATATGCTGGCCCAGGTCAACGGTCTGCAGGCCGGAGAGCTGGTCCATGTGATTGCCGACTGCCATATCTATGACCGTCATGTGCCTCTGGTGGAGCGGATGCTGGAAAATGATCCCCTCCCGGCACCAAAGTTTTATGTAAACCCGAAGGTCAAGGACTTTTATGATTTCCGTGTGGAGGATTTCCAAATGGAGAACTATCGATATCACGAATTCCGGGAAAAGATCCCGGTGGCGGTCTGAGAATATGAGAGCCATCGTAAATGTGACCCCGGATTGGGGCATCGGAGCGAAAAACCGTCTGCTGGTTGCCGTGCCGTCGGATCTGAAGCGTTTCCGGGAATTGACGGTAGGGAAGACGGTGATCCTGGGAAGAAAAACTCTGGAAACATTCCCGGGAAAAAGGCCTCTGAAAAACCGCAGGAATCTGATCCTGTCGCGGGACCCGGGCTTTTCCGCGGAGAACGCGGAGGTGTTTTCCTCGATTCAGGCGCTTCTGAAAGCAGTAAAAGTGCTGCCGCCTGAGAATGTGTTTGTCATTGGGGGCGAGAGCGTCTACCGGGCACTGCTGCCCCATTGCGACAGGGTCCTTTTGACCAGAACCTGGTTTGACGGCAAGGCGGACCGCTTTTTCCCAGATCTGGATGAGCTGCCCCAGTGGCGGCAGGTCTGCGCTTCCGAACCGATGGAGGAAAACGGCATTACCTTTCAATATGTGGATTATGTAAACCAAAACGTTGCAGCGCTCGAGAGCTGCACGGAAGAAAAGAGGCAGCCGGGAGAATGATATTGCAGAAAAAACTCCGCCGTTTCCAAACGGCGGACCTGATTCGTCAGCTCCTTGCCGCGTGGCTCCTGGCGGTGACGGTGGAGTATTTGCTCTTGCTGTCGTGGCTGCGGGACCTTTCCGGGGTGGACGGCTTGGCTGTCATGTCCCTGGGCCGTGTGCTGCTTTTGACCGCGTTGGGGACCGTTCTGCTCTGGGGCATATCCCGCTTTGTAAACACTGTATCTGTGGAACGCTGGTGCGTTGTCGGGATCTTTGCGGTCCTGGCCGCCGTATCCCTGCGTGCCTCCTATTCCAAGGGGCTTTTGGGCGTCTGTATTGTGCTGCTTGCCTTGCTGGTGGTTTATGCCATCCGGGGTTGGGACAGCTCGCCTGAGCCTGTTTTTGCGCCCAGGAGCGGCCATAAGGCCTGCCTTTGGGTTACGGTAGGGCTGACGGTTATATTCTTCCTGTTCGTCAGCGTCTGGACGGTCAGCAGGATATACAACTTCAGCACGCCGACTTATGACTTCGGTATTTTTTCGCAGATGTTCTATCACATGAAAGAATCCGGCCTTCCGATGACCACGTTGGAGCGGGATGGGCTCATGTCCCACTTCCTCGTACATATGTCACCGATCTGGTATCTTCTGCTGCCGTTCTATCTGCTGGCACCTTCGCCGGTCACGCTGCAGGTGCTCCAGGCGGCGGTGATGTCGTCGGCGGTGATCCCTCTTTGGAGGATAGGTAAGGACCATGGCCTGTCCGGCGTGCAGAGAATGCTCCTGTGTGCCGTTCTCCTGCTTTATCCGGCCTTTTCCGGCGGCACCAGCTATGATATCCACGAAAACTGCTTCCTGATGCCGCTGCTTCTCTGGCTTTTCCACGGGATCGACAGGAAGAACACCTGCATCATCACGATCTCTGCGCTTTTGACCCTGATGGTCAAGGAGGACGCCGCTGTCTATGTGGCGGTCATCGCCCTCTGGCTCATGGTCAGGACGGTCCTGCACTGGCGAAAAGAAAACAAAAAGGATCTGTTCACGGCGGTGGGCCTGCTTTTGGTGTCCCTGCTGTGGTTTTTCCTCACCACGGGCTTCCTTGCCCGATTCGGCGACGGCGTGATGACCTATCGGTATCAGAATTTTATGTACGACGGCGATTCCTCTTTGCTTACCGTCGTGCTGTCGGTGCTTCTCAATCCCATGAAAGCTCTCTTCGAATGTATGGAGGAGGAGAAGCTGTACTTTTTTCTCCTGACGATGCTGCCGCTTCTGGGACTGCCCTTGCTGACAAGGCGCTATGAGCGCTACATTTTGCTGATCCCGTACATTCTGATCAATCTGATGTCCGACTATAAATATCAGCATGATGTTTTCTTCCAGTACACCTTTGGCTCTGCGGCCTGCCTGCTGTACCTGACTGCCGTCAATCTGGCGGAGCTGAAGCTGGACCGGCGGCGGGTACTCGCTCTTGCTGCTGCCGCAACTGTCAGCGCGGCCTGTTTCTGCATGACTGTGATACCAAAGGCCCTGCGATACCCTATTGAGTGCATCCGGGAGCTTGACGCGCACCGGAGCATCCGCAGCGCCCTTTCTGCCATCCCGGAGGATGCACCGGTCACGGCTACCTTCACTTATACGACTTTCCTTTCCCAGAGAGAGACGTTGTACGATGTTGGGCATGCTTCCAAGGAACACGTGCTGCAGACGGACTATGTCGTCCTCGGTCTTGACGTGCCGGAGGGGGACTTCCGGCAGTATGCCACGGAAGGGGAGGAGGACGGCTTCGAGAACTTCATCAAGTTCCTGGAGGAAAACGGGTATACCGTTTTGGATGAAGTGCCGGAGGAGCTTGTGATCTACAGGAGGGACGTCCCGTGACGGAATGGTTTTGGGCTGCCGCAATGATAGATCGCGGCAGCCCGAGTTATTCATTTTATATTATTTGTGTCAGACTGGGAAAAGCATGTCATTCTGCCGGGGAACTCGCCATGAGCTCCGAATTCGCCAGGGAGAGCACGGTATATACCGGCACTTCCAATTGCTCAGAAACAGCGGCCTCCGCCAGGTACACGCGGTAACAGGGAACATAGAATCCCGGCTGGACATTTTTGTCATAATATACCTCGACCCTGTAGTCTTCGGGTGGAAAGTCGGGGAACTGTGCCGAGATATAGGTGTCAAGATCCTCCTCGGATACGGCGCGCACGGTCTGCTCGGTCCGCGACGGCGTGACATTCAGAATTTTAATGATAACATCGTCGACGCCGACGAAGACATTCACACGGATGCTGGAAAAACTGCGGCTGCAGGCATCAGCCAGAGATTCCGCCTCGGTCTCGAAGATCTGATAGGAATAACCGAGAAGCTGACCGTCGTAGCCATAGGAGAAGCTTTGCAGGAGTCTGGGCGATTCGATATCCAGATAGTCCAGAGCGGCGCGGAGCAGGGGGTTGTCGTTAAGCGTCTCCGCCGTCAGGGCCTGCCCAACGGGGTAGGCGGAGCTGCTGACGGTCAGACCGTTGGCGTCAGCACGGACCGAAATATCCGAATCTTCGAACACGGTCCTTTGGAGAGAGTCGTCCGCCTGGGAAAAGCCGTAATCGCCCGTGCCGTAGAGCAGGGTCAGGTATTCCTCAAGGCTCGTTTCCTGCCTTGCGATGATCTCCTGCGTGATCTCATAGCTCGGACCACCCTGACCGACGGGATAGGGGTCGACGAAAATGGGGTAATCCGAGCCCGCCACATAATCCTGTCCGACAGCTTTCGCTGACTTGTCGTCAAGAACGGTAAGGTCATAATCGCCCGCGCCGCCGTATCTGGGCAGCGCGGCAAGAACCTCATCTTCTGCCGCTTCCGTTGGTTCGTCCGGCGCTGTCTGCGGCGCCGGAGTGGGCATAGCGGTCAGCGCTTCCGTCTGCTCTGTTCCGCCAATGGAGGCGTTTTCCCGTGCACAGCCAAAGAGGGTAAGGACCATTCCAAAAACCAGTAGAGAAAGCAATACCATTTTCATGTTGCTTTCCTCCTTCATCAAACGATGTGAATGATATATCCAGAATGAGCGAGGTTATAACTTCGGACCGTTGCAATGGGAATATTACGGACCGTAGCGGTTTTGGGGTCATTTATTACGGCAGTATATGAAGAACTGCCCGATGAATATACCATACCGCGAATGACTACATAGTGACCGCCGGAATTATAAGGAAAATATGATGAATTTGAAAATGTTAATGGAAGTTGCAATGGAGCACCATTAAGTATGTTGTTCAACACAGTGTCACTATAAGCGGAACTGGCGAGAGATGAGACATTCGTGTATTTATAACGCGTCGATTTCCCGTAATTACGAAAGTATACATTCAGCGCATCTGTTATTGCATATACAAATGTATGGTCATCATCACCGCTGGCACACTCATCGGCTGTTTTCATGAATTCTGCTTCTGACACTGTAATATTGTAGTATTCCAGAATCATTCTGCCACAGGCGCTTCCACAAGCATCACCGCCTATTTGCTGATATACGGGAACAGACAGCGTCTTGGAAGGATATACGCGTGTTCTAAATAAATAGTATGAAGTTGTAGAGCAACCAGAAGCCGAATAGACTCTGACATAGTAGGTGGACCCAGCAGAGACTTGGCAAGTAAGCAATTCGTATGTATTACCTGAATTGCTTCCGCTTTTTATTATTGTCTCGCCGTCTGAACTGTATAAATAAATGTTATAATTGCAGTTGGATGGAATATTGCCTAAATAAAAGTTTGCAGTTCCGGTATATGGAAAAGTAATTTTCCAGTAGTCAATATCAGAAGGATAGCTGATTAAGCCGTAGCCGTCATAATCATTGTATATTGTGTCGGCTGCGTGCCAAGAGTTGTTGTTCTCGCTTTCATAAACAGTACCAGAGGCAGCTTGAACCTCGATTGAAAATGTGAAGAGTACTGATTGCACAAGGATAGCTGCGCAGATAAAGAAAACAAACAAGCGTAATGGCTGTAACTTGGTAGAAACCAGTTGAAGTCCTCTCCTCAATACTTTATATTGGTTGTTGCAATGCGCTTTCAATTGACCAGGAGATGCAGAGTTACATAAATACTGAAATCAGCGGCCCATTTGAATCGCCTCCCCTGTTTGTAATAATTATCTGATATTCTATGATGATAATTTGACGAAAGAAATGTAAAAAAGTTCCTATAAATATCTAATTACTTTTATAATTATTTGTTAATTAACAAAAAACGGAAACGGAACTGCCGTAAAACAGTTCCGTTTCCGTTTTTTACGATCAAAAAGAATCTTTATGCCAGAATCTGATAAATAGCTTTCAAGCTATTTATTGCGCAAAAGGCGCGTCAGATCTTGCGCAAGACGGCGCAGCGTGCTTAAGCACGCTGTGAGTGTGCGCGGCACACGGGATCCTTAATGAAATCTTTTCATCGTTAGAAAATACCCTGCTCCATCATGGCCTCTGCGACCTTCTTGAAGCCGGCAATGTTGGCACCGGCGACCAGATTGTAGCCCAGGCCGTATTCCTCGGCAGCCTCTGCCGAGACGCGGTGGATGTTCTCCATCATGCGGTGGAGCTGGTTATCGACTTCCTCGGCGGTCCAGACCAGACGCTCGGAGTTCTGCGCCATTTCCAGCGCGGAGACGCCGACGCCGCCTGCGTTGACGGCCTTGGACGGGGCGACGATCATGTTCTTCTGGCTCATGAGATAGGCCAGAGCGTCGTTGGTGGTGGGCATATTGGCCACCTCGATGTAATACTTGACACCGTTGGCGACGATCTTCTGAGCGGATTCCATCTTGACGTCGTTCTGCATGGCAGAGGGCATGATGACATCAGCCTTGACACCCCAGGGCTTTTCGCCGGGGAAGAAGGGAACGCCGAACTTGTCGGCGTAGTCCTGTACGCGGTTTCTGCCGGAGTTGCGCATCTCAAGCAGATAGTCGACCTTCTCCTGACAGGAGGAAACGCCTTCTTCGTCGAGGATGTAACCGTCAGGGCCGGACAGGGTGATGACCTTGGCGCCCAGGTGCATGGCCTTCTTGCAGATGCCCCAGGTGACGTTGCCGAAGCCCGCGCAGGCGATGGTCTTGCCCTTGATGTCCTCGCCCTCATGCTTCAGGACTTCCTGCAGATAGTACATTGCGCCGTAGCCGGTAGCTTCCGGACGGGTCAGGGAGCCGCCGTAGGAGAAGCCCTTGCCGGTGAGAACGCCGTTCTCCCAGACACCCTTGAGGCGGCGGTACTGGCCGAACAGGTAGCCGATCTCACGGCCGCCGACACCCATGTCACCGGCGGGAACGTCAATATCCGGCCCGATGTAGCGATACAGAGCGGTCATGAAGCTCTGGCAAAAACGCATGATCTCCGCGTCGGACTTGCCAGCGGGGTCGAAATCAGAGCCGCCCTTGCCGCCGCCGATGGGAAGTCCCGTCAGGCTGTTTTTGAAGATCTGCTCAAAGCCCAGGAACTTGATGATGCCGGGGTAGACATTGGGCTGGAAGCGCAGGCCGCCCTTGTAGGGGCCGAGAGCGCCGTTGAACTGGC
>CAMGRA010000039.1 GCA_946061345.1 uncultured Clostridia bacterium
GCCGTGACAGCCCCCTCGTCAGAGGGGGCCGAGGGACTTTTTTGACACGCTCAAATGCTTCAGCACGGTTTTGCCGTGCTGAAGCATTTCCTTTATTCTTATTCTTTTCGCTCCAGACGGATGAGAAGCACCGCGATATCTGCCGGGCTGACGCCGGAAATGCGGCTGGCCTGGCCGATGGAGCGGGGACGGATCTCCGACAGCTTCTGCCGGGCTTCCAGACGCAGTCCGCCGATAGCGTTGTAGTCCAGATCCTCCGGCAAAAGGCGGGCCTCCTCCCGGGCAGATTCCTCCACCTGCTTTTCCTGGCGGCGGAGATAGCCCTCGTATTTGACGCGGATCTCCACCTGACGCGTCACCACAGCCGGAAGCTCGGGACGGCCGGGATCAAAGGGGGCCAGGGCCTCGTAATCCAGCTCCGGGCGGCGCAAAAGGTCGCTCAGCCGGGCCGAACTGACCACGGGTGCGGAGCTATGTGCCTGCAGATAGGCGTTCAGCTCCGGTGTGGCAGGGGTGCCGGTGGATTCCAGGCGGCGGATCTCCTGCTTCACGGACTCATATTTTTTCCGGACGTTTTCCGCCTGTTCCTCCGAAATCAGGCCAATGCGGCGGCCAATCTCCGTCAGACGCTCGTCGGCGTTGTCCTGGCGGTGAAGCAGACGGTACTCGCTGCGGGAGGTCATAATGCGGTAGGGCTCCTCGGTGCCCTTCGTCACAAGGTCGTCGATGAGGGTGCCGATGTAGCCGTCGGAGCGTTTCAGGATCAGCGGCTCACGGCCCAGCAGTTTCAGCGCCGCGTTGACACCCGCCACAAAGCCCTGCACCGCCGCCTCCTCATAGCCGGAGGAGCCGTTGAACTGCCCCGCGCCGTAGAGGCCGGGGATCTTTTTTGTCTCCAGGGTGAGCTGAAGCTGGGTCGGGTCGATGCAGTCATATTCGATGGCATAGGCGGGGCGGAGCATTTCCGCGTGCTCCAGACCGGCTACGGTGTGCAGCATGGCAAGCTGCACGTCCTCCGGCAGGCTGGAGGAAAAGCCCTGCAGGTACATTTCGTCCGTGTTCAGGCCGCAGGGCTCTAAGAACAGCTGGTGGCGGGGCTTGTCGGAAAAGCGGACGACTTTAGTCTCGATGCTGGGACAGTAGCGCGGTCCGACACCGGTGATAGAGCCGTCAAACAGGGGACTGCGGGAGAGGTTTTCCCGGATGATATCATGGGTCTTTTCGTTGGTGTAGGTCAGATAGCACACGGCCCGGTTTTCCGGCGGCCGGTGGGTGGAGAAGGAGAAGGGTTCCGGCTCGTCGTCGCCCGGCTGCAGCTCCATTTTGGAAAAATCGACGCTCCGGGCGTTGATGCGGGGCGGCGTGCCGGTCTTGAAGCGGCGCAGCGGCAGCCCCAAGACCCGGAGATTCTCCGTCAGCTCCAAAGCGGCGCGCATACCGTCTGGGCCGGAGACAATGGAGCAGTCGCCCGTGATGACGCGGCTGTCCAGATAGGTTCCCGCCGCGATGACACAGGCGCGGACACGGTAGACAGCGCCCAGTTGGGTGACGACGCCGCTGACGGCACCGTTTTCTGTCAGAATCTCAGTGACAGTGGCCTGCTTCAGGTCCAGATTCGGTTCCCGCTCCAAAAGGTGCTTCATATGCTCCTGGTAGCGCCGACGGTCGGCCTGTGCCCGCAGAGAGTGGACAGCGGGGCCTTTGCCCCGGTTGAGCATCCGGTACTGGATGCAGCAGGCATCGGCGGCCTTTGCCATTTCACCGCCCAGAGCGTCCAGCTCCCGGACCAGATGGCCCTTGCCGGTGCCGCCGATGGCGGGATTGCAGGGCATATTGCCTACTGCGTCGAGATTAATGGTGAATATGACGGTGCGAAGCCCCAGCCTTGCAGCGGCAAGACCGGCCTCAATGCCGGCGTGACCGGCGCCGACCACAGCGATATCATAGCTTCCTGCGGCGTATCGCATTGGTGTCATTCCTTCCGATGGTGAAAAGTTAAGCTCACAGCGGCTGCTGCTTGATCTTGGCAAAACGGCGGGGATACTGGGACGGCGTGGGCTTCTCCTTGCGGATGCCGATGACAGTCCGGGGCGCACCGTCGATCTCATAGTCCCGGCAGAATTCCACGCGTCCGCCCAAAAGGGAGACGGCCCGTTTTGCCTCTGTCAGTTCCTCTCCGGCGGCGGAGCCTTTCATGGCGAGAAAATACCCGCCAACCCGGACAAAGGGCAGGCACAGCTCACACAGCACGTTGAGCCGTGCCACGGCCCGGGAAACAGCGATGTCGAACTGTTCCCGTGCGCCGAATTCCTCAGCGCGCGCGGCGATGCAATCGGCCTCCACGCCCAGGTCTGTCAGAGTCTGCCGCAGCCAGTTGACCCGCTTTTGCAGGCTGTCCAGCAGGGTCAGACGGATGGACGGCTCCCCCAGCTTCAGCGGCACACCGGGAAAGCCCGCGCCGCAGCCCACGTCGATCACGGACTTTTCCCTGAGATCGGCGGCGTTCAGCAGCGTCAGGCAGTCGGCAAAGTGGAGTTTTGCCACAGCCTCCGGATCAGTGATGGCGGTCAGATTCATGACCTTGTTTTTTTCAAGAAGCGCATTGCCGAAAGCCTCAAACTGCGCAAGCTGCGCTTCCGTCAAAGGAATATTCAGCCGCGCACATTCTGCGCGTAACGTATTTTTCATGGATGGTTCTCCGTCACTTTCCCACGCAGAAGCGTTCAAAAATACGGTTGGTGATGTCCTCGCGGACGGTGCGGCCCGTGACCTCACCCAGGGCCTCCATGGCCTCCTCCACGTCGGTCAGGACGGCGTCGGGGGTCATGCCGCCTGTCAAAGCGTTCTGCCCGTGGACAAGGGCGGCCTCGGCGCGGGTGAGGGCTCCGAACTGGCGGGCGTTGGTCAGAATGGAGCCGTCGCAGCGGATCTCGCCGCCGAAGGTCTCCTCGACGAAGCGGCGCAGAGCGTCCAGATTTTCTCCCGTCCGGGCAGAAAGCGTCAGAACGGTGTCAAAAGGCAGTTCCCCGGCGGAAACCACCTGGGGACGGTCAGATTTGTTGATGACGGCCAGACGGTGGGGCGCGGATTGTGCGGCCCGGATGGCACGGAAGTCCTCTTCGTTCAGCGGCTCAGAGCCGTCACAGATGAAAACGGAAAGCTCCGCTTCCCTTGCGGCGGCCTCGGAACGGGCAACGCCCATAGCTTCGATTTTGTCACCGGCGTCACGGATACCTGCCGTGTCCGTCAGCCGCAGAAGGACGGAGCCGAGACGGACCGGTTCCTCCACCGTGTCGCGGGTGGTTCCGGCAATGTCGGTGACGATGACCCGCTCATAGCCTGCCAGGGCGTTGAGGAGGGAGGATTTTCCGGCGTTGGGACGGCCCAGCAGCACTGTCTTGACGCCCTGCTTGAGCTGCCTGCCCCGCTCGTAGGTGGAAAGCAGCGCCCGCAGCTCGTTGGCGGAGGTTTTCAGCGTGTCCGCCAGCTCCTGCAGACCGAAATCCTCGATGTCCTCATCGGGATAGTCCAGCACCGCGTGGAAATGGCTGCAAAGATCCGTCAGCCGGTCATAGACCGGCTCGATCCTTTTTTGCAGTACGCCGCCGAGCTGACCGGCCGCGTTGGCAGCGGCGTCGGCGCTTTCGGCGTCGATCAGGTCGATCACGGCCTCCGCCTGGGTCAGGCCGAGCTGGCCGTTGAGAAAGGCCCGCTTGGTGAATTCACCCGGTCCGGCCTGACGGGCACCTGCGGTAAAGAGTGCCTCCAGCCCCGCAGCCAGCATGGCAGGAGAGCCATGGCACTGCAGCTCCACCGTGTCCTCGCCGGTATAGCTCCGGGGCGCGCGGCAGACCACCGCCATGGCCTGGTCGATGACGCGGCCCAGGCGGTCATGGAGGGTGCCGAGAAACAGTCTGCGCGGCGGAAGCTCTGCCAGAGGCTTGCCGCAGTCCGGCGTAAAGACCTTATCCGCGATCTGAGCGCACCCCTCACCGGAGAGCCGCAGGATGCCGATGGCGCAGGGGACCTTGCCTGTTGCGACAGCGGCGATCACATCACCCATGGAGACAGTCTCCTTTCGTTGTTCAATAGGTCAGCTGCTCGTCAAAAAAGTCCGCCAGTTCTGCCATACGGCCCTTGGCAAAGGGCGACACCATATCCGCTTCCTCCAGCAGATTCAGCAGGGAGTTGTCGGCGGACAGGTGCAGCAGCCGGTTGTAGAGGGTAAGACCGCTCCCGTCTGCCAGCTCTGCCTGGTAGATCTGCAGGGCCGCGTCGTTGGAGAGGCAATAGCTGATGACATAGAAGGGCGCGACAAGGAAATGCTGAATGTCGATCCAGCCGGGTGCCAGAATGTCCTCCATGCCCGGCATCCCCATACCGAATTCCTCATTACATTCCAGAAAGATACGGTTGAAGTTCTCAGCGGTCAGTTCTTCGTCAGGCAGCGCGTAGACGCGGCTTTCGAAGGCAGCGTAGCAGGCCTGAGAGAGGAAGGTCAGAACGGAGTCGGACAGCTTGTAGCAGCTCAGCTCCTCCCGCTCACTGCCGGTCAGGTCGCCGTAACACAGGGTCAGGTATTCCAGACCCTGGGAAAAAATCTCGGCACAGTCAATGGAATAGGTACCGTTGCAGTTGACATAGCCGTCGACAAAATGGCCGAATTCATGGGAAGCGGTCAGCAGGTCCGGGAAAGAGCCGGTAGGGGAGACGTAGAGGAAGGGTGCCTGATAGGCCCAGAGGTAGGTCATATAGGAGCCGGGCATTTTGCTGGTGGAGGAGGAAAAATCGTAGAGCTCATAGGCCTCCATGTAGTCGTAGGCCGTGGCAATCTCGCCGCCGAGGGTGTAGGCGGTCTGTTTCAGCTTGGGCAGAAGCGACTGGGCGCTCAGGGATTCTTCATAGTAGCTGCCGTAGACAGCGGTGTAGTAGTAGGGGGACAGTTCCGCGGCGACATCCTCAATGTAGTCCTCCACCTGCTTCGGCGTGTAGTCGCGCTGGTAGTAGAATTCATAGTTGAAGTCGGCGTAGCTGTCGTAGTCCAGTTCCCGGGCGATCTCCCGGCGGATGCGGATGAGCTTGGCATAGATCTCCGAGATCAGCGGGTTGTATTTTTCGTAGTAGGTCCGGTAGACGGTCAGATAAGTGGCGTAGTCCATGCTCTCGTCTGCCAGCAGTTCCTCCACCAGATGCTCCTGCCCCTGCCAGGTGATGGTCATGTCGCTTTGCAGAGACATGTACTCCGTCTGCAGGGCGGATTCCTCCTGCATCAGCTCCACGACCCGGTCGTTGGAATAGATCTGGTGCTCGTCATAGTATACAAAGAAGCCCTCGCCGAATTCCAACTGCTCCAGACGGTCGCGGATGGGGCTGTCAGCCATGGCGGTGTAGCATTTTTCCAACGCCTGCTCCACCAGAGGCGACTGCTCGTCGCACCAGCGGTTTTCCTCGTCGTAGAAGCCGTCGTTCAGATTCAGCGTATAGCGGATGTAGGCCACGGTGGACATGGTGTTGAACAGAATGTAGTCCTCGTAGACCTTGTCAAAGGCCGTCAGAACTGTGACGGCATTCGCGCCGTCCTCCACCATGGTCTGGACGCTGCCGATGGACTTGCACAGGGAGTCAACATCCGGGCGCTCGTAGGCAATGTCGGCAAAGCTCACTTCGTCCAGCAGGGCAACGTCAGCGCGTTCGTATTCCGTATAGGGCGTGTGGTCTGAGGTAGCCTGCCGGCTTTCCGTGGCATCGGAAGAAAAGGACGGGGGGAACTGGTCCAGAAGGTCCGAGAATTTGTCAAATAAGCTGTTTTCCGACGGGAACAGTGCGCCGGGGTTAAAATAGAAAGTGCAGCCCTGCAGCAGAATGCAGAGGGCAAGCAGCAGCGCGATCAGTTTTCCTTTTTTCATGGTAATCTTCCTTTCATGTCGGGCCGCTGTAACACTTGGCGGACCAGTTTTATCAGCTCCGGATGACTCAGGGGACTTCCAACCGCCACGGAGCAGCGGTCAATAAAGCGGAGAGGGGAGCCGTCGAGGGCGGTGACGATGCCCCCCGCTTCCTGAATGATCAGTGAGGCGGCGGCATAATCCCAGGGACGCAGGCAGCATTCAAAAAAAGCATCCGCTCGTCCGGCTGCGACGTAGCACAGGTCGAGACCCGCCGTGCCGCTGCGGCGGAAATCCAGCACCGAGGGGAGCAGCTCCACCATGAGCTGCGCGGTCAGGGGAATGGTCTGGCGGTAGTAAATCGCGCTGCCGTACATGACGATGCTCTCATCCAGAGACAGGTTGTTCATGTGGATGGGACAGCCGTTGAGGAACGCGCCGCAGCCTCTCCGGGCGGTAAAAAGCTCATCGGTGTAGGGCTGGTAGACGGCACCGTATTCCATTTGACCGTTCAGGCAGTAGCCGACATTGATGGAGCTGTGGCGGGCGCGGCGGATAAAGTTGGTGGTGCCGTCAATGGGATCGACGATGAAATAGCCGCGCTTTTCGGCAATCTCGAGGACGTCGCCCTCCTCGCCGTAAAAGCCGGCTTCGGGAAAAGCG
The DNA here is from genome assembly GCA_946061345.1 of uncultured Clostridia bacterium. GTDB lineage: Bacteria > Bacillota > Clostridia > Oscillospirales > Oscillospiraceae > JAZOXB01. Next base: position 6,549 of record CAMGRA010000039.1, read on the forward strand.
GCCAGAAGCTCGCGGTACAGGAAGTCCTGAACCATAGTGTCGTATTCTGTCACCAGATCGCAGCGGGAGGTCTTTTCCCGCACGCTGTCGGAAATGTGATGGGCACCAAGAACGATCTTTCCAGCCTCACGGATGATTTGGTCGATCTGTTCATACATGGCAAACACCTCCTGTTTGCAGCAGATTTCCGGCAGTCGTCCCGGCAGTAAACCGGCATAGCCGTGGAATATCTGTCTGACTGCGGCCAATTTATTACACTATAACACATTTTTCTCAAAATCACAACACCCATGTGACGGCGCTTTCCGGCCCCGGCATTGTGAATTTTTTATAAATTTGCCGAAAACGGTAGCAATTTACCGCCTATCTATGCTATAATGTATGCTGTTATTTATGCCATGAGATCCATGAGGAATATAAACGTAATTCGTATCAGAGGTTGGTTTCATGCTTGAGCTGCTTTCTCCCGCCGGTTCTCTCGATGCCCTCCGCGCCGCCGTGTGCAACGGAGCTGACGCGGTCTATTTTGGCTCCGAGAACTTTAATGCCCGGCGGAGCGCGAAAAACTTCACACTGGACGAGCTGCCGGAGACAGTCCGCTACTGTCATGTGCGCGGCGTCAAGGTCTATCTGACGCTGAACACCCTGGTTTCCGATCGGGAGATGCGGGCCGCAGCGCAGACCATAACGGCGGCAGCCCGTGCGGGCGTGGATGCCTTCATTGTTCAGGACTTCGGCGTTGTTTCCCTGTGCCGCCAGATCGCCCCGTCGGTACCGCTGCACGCCTCCACCCAGATGAGTATTCACTCTCTCGAGGGCGTGAAGCAGGCTGCTGCCATGGGGATCACCCGGGTGGTCCTGGCCCGGGAGCTGTCCAAAGAGAATATAGCCTTTATCTGCCGCAACAGCCCGGTGGAGATCGAGGTATTCGTTCACGGCGCGCTGTGTATGTGTCATTCAGGGCAATGTTATATGTCCTCGGTCATCGGCCGCAGGAGCGGCAACCGGGGCCAGTGCGCTCAGCCCTGCCGCCTGCCCTATGGCTTTGACCGGTTTGAGGAGAAATACCCTCTGAGCCTGAAGGACAACTGCCTTATCGACTGCCTGCGCCAGCTGGAGGTCATGGGAGTTGCCAGCATTAAGCTTGAGGGACGCATGAAGCGCCCGGAATACGTAGCCACCGTGACCAGTGTCTACCGCACGGCGCTGGATGAGGGAAAGGTCAGCGAGCAGGGCAGACAGGCTCTGCAGGCCATCTTCTCCCGCCAGGGCTTCACCCAGGGGTATTACGACGGAAAAATCGGCCCCGAGATGTTCGGTATCCGCAGCACCAAGGAGGGCAGTACCGCTTTGCTGCAGGCTGCCCGCGCTTCCTATGAAAATGTGGAGCCGCAGCGGGTGCCGGTGCGGTTTTACG
>CAMGRA010000040.1 GCA_946061345.1 uncultured Clostridia bacterium
TTTCGGGCTTTCTCAACGGTCTCCCAGCGTGTCGAAAAGGTTTTTCGACACGCTGTAAAAAGCTTTTAAGCTTTTTATAGCGCCAAAGGCGCGTCAAGAACTGCATGAGACGGCTTTTGTGGCTTTTGCCACAAAAGGGCAACGCAAATAGCGGTGCCTTCTTAATAAAACCAAAGGTTTATATTAAGAATTAGTATCAGATGAACCTTTTCTATCAGGAATCACTCGAGGGGCAGTTCTACGGTCATATCACGGTCTATTCTGACCTCGCAGGCCAGAATACGGATGCCGTCCACATAGACCAGGCATTTCCCGCAGGTCCCGTAGCCACCGCAGGGTGCGTCGGGTGCCGTGCCGTATTCACGGAGCAGCTCCAGGAGGTTATCCCCCTCGTCGGCGGTAAGCCTGCGGTTTTGGGGTAGAACTGTTACAAAAAATTGCTTCATAGCGGATTTCCTTATTTTTGTCCCGGCGAGTTGCGGAGGTCATCAGTCGCGGGATTGTTGAGCAGCGCGCCGTCGGACGCGAAGCGGGAGCCATGGCAGGGACAGTCCCAGGACCGCTCCTGTCTGTTCCATTTCAAAGCGCAGCCTAAATGGGGACAACGGGGTGCCGTCGGTGTCAAAAGGTTCTTTATCGCCTCCAGGCCGTTGATCGCCAGTTGGCTGTGCAGAATGGAGCGGGAGGGGGAAAACAGCCCGGCATAGGGGTCCTCCCCTTTTACGATCAGGTCCGTCAGCACCGTCGCCGCCGTCATGGCCGAGGTCATGCCCCACTTTCCGTAGCCTGTGGCGGCATACAGCCCCGGCGTGTGAGCAGAATACTGCCCGATATAGGGCATATCGTCCAGGGTCATGCAGTCCTGTGTCGCCCAGCGGCAGACCTCCGCCGCCTGGGGATAATACCTCGCTGCAGCCTCCGTCAGCGGCTTCCAGCCACAGCTCTGCTTTCCTGTGCGGTGGCTGCCGCCGCCGAGCAGCAGCATATTTTCATAGCTGCGGAAGGACAGGCCGCCGGTCTTTTGGTCGATATACATACCGCCCAGCGGGGGCACTCCCTCCAGCGCAAGAACATAGGACCGCTCCTGATAGAGCTTCAGGAAATAGGAGCCGTGCTTGTTCAGCAGCGGAAAATGGGTCGCAATGATGATATTCGCCGCACGGACGGTGCCGTGGTCGGTAACGGCTCTGCCCGGTGCCAGTTCCAGCAGCTTGGTATTCTCGCAGATCTCCAGGCTGTGGCAAAGGGTACGGAGAAACTTCAGAGGATGGAACTGGGCCTGACGGGAAAAGCGCACCGCGCCCGCCGTGGGAAAGGGCAGCGGCAGCTCCGAGGTGAACTGGGCGGAGTAGCCCAGCTTCTCCAGAGCGGTGATCTCCGCCTCCAGCTTCTCCCGGTCGTCCGTGGAATAGACATAGGCATCGGTTTCCTCAAAATCGCAGGCGATATCGCGGCAAAGCTCCCGGTACCGCTTCAGGGCGTCCCGGTTGGCCTCCAGATAGAGCTTCGCGCGCTCCTGGCCGAGGGTGTGCAGGAGTTTGTCATATTTCAGTCCGTGCTGAAATGTGATCTTTGCCGTTGTATTCGCCGTCACACCGCTGCATAGCTGTCCCGTCTCGATGAGCAGGCAATCTGCACCGGCCCTGGTCAGCGACCAGGCGCACAGAATACCCGTGATGCCGCCGCCGACCACCAAAACGTCGGTCTTTCGGTCCCCCGCCAGGGGCTGAAAGGACGGGAAGTCCGTTTTCCACATGGAATTCATACTACCACCTCGGCGGTAGCATGTGAAAAAACTGCCAGTTTTATTCTCTGTCTTTTCTTCGTCTGTTTTTCTCGCAAACAGCAACCACTGTGCTGACAACTACCGCCACGCCGGAGATCAGAAGAAGCAGCTTTGCGCTTTTCGGCGTCACGCTGCCGGAGCTTATCTTACGGCTCCCCGCCTCAGTTTCCTCCTGTTCCGGCACGCCATCCTGGTCAGGCTCGGTCTCGCTGGCGCGTTCTTCCCGGTTAGCCGCTATGGTCTCTGCCTCCGTGCTTTGTGCGGTACAGACATCATAGGCTGCCGCCAACCGCTCTGTGGCTGTTTCATAGACCGCCGCGTCCACCTGATGCTCCTCAGCGAATCCATCCGCTGTGGGAACGGCCATTTCCATCGCTGAAAGGCTCTGCACCGCAGCCGTAAGCTCCTGCACCGCTACATCAGAACACAGCGTCGTATCCAGCGTCTGTGCCTCCTGCAGCAGTTCGTTTGCAAATGTCTCCAACTGTGCATCCGGCAGCGCCGGCGTTGTCCACGGCTGAACGCGGAATTCCGCCGCCTTCTCATAGGCGTAGGCCATGGAGAGCAGCTCTGCCTCATTCCCGTAGTACGTCAGCATGGATAGTCCCAGAGGCAACGGATAGTCAAAGCCGTTTTCCGTGTCCGTATCAGCAAGGCCCATAGGGAGCATGACCTCCGGCACGCCTGCCAGCGGACTGAGCTTGCTGATATACCAGGCGCTGTTGTTATTGTTTCCGACAGCGTTTTCCTGTTTTTCCGCTACATCGGTCTGGGAAACATAGATTACCGCGTCAATATCGTTTTCCCGGAAAATGCCGTCAAGCATCTCGCGAAAGCGTTCCCTGGTATATGTACCGGCGGTGTAGTCCATATAGAAAAAGGAGTTGTCGGGCAGCACCTGAGACAGATCGATCAGTTCCGCTCCGCATTCCTTCAGCGTCCGGATCGCGTTTTCCACCATTCCTGTAATCTTATCGTCCAGAGGCGTGGGGTAGTCCAGCAAAGAACCGTCGGAAAGAGAATGGGTGTAGCCGAAGGAATTGGCCAGATAGCCGATGCGTTTACCTTTCAGCGCGTCAGCGCTGAGCAGATAACCATTTTCAGGCTTATAACTGTCGGCATCTTGCGTCGCATAATCCTTTTCATCGGTTCCGGAGATCACGTCATAGATCAGCGTAATATCCTCCACCGAGCGGCACAGGGGGCCAATAACATCCTGATAGGCATTGAGGTTATACATACCATACTGGCTGACCATACCCATGGAAGCGCGAAAAGCGTAAATATTGGCAAAGCTGGCAGGTTTGCGGAGAGACGTGCTGGTATCCGTGCCCAGCGCAGCAGCGCAAAAATTGCAGGTGACCGCTACCGCACTCCCGCCGGAAGAACCTGCCGGAGTACGGGAAAGATCATAGGGATTTGCCACCGCGCCCAAGTTGCTGGACACGGAGCTGTCTCCGTAGGTCGCAAACTCCGACATATTGGTCTTGCCCAAGATCACCGCCCCCTCTGCACGAAGACGGGCTACGACCTCTGCATCTTCGTAGGCAATGGCACCGGTACGGGTGTAGGAGCCGCAGGTCGTGGCCATATCGGCAACGTCAATATTATCCTTGATCAGGATCGGGATGCCCAAAAGCCGTCCGTTCTCCCCCTGCGCACGCTTTTGGTCGGCGGTGCGGGCCTCCTCCAGCGCGTCAGGGTTCAGGCTGATGATTGTCAGAAGTCCCATCGGTTTATCATAGGCCTCGATACGGTCCAGATACATCTGTACCAGCCTTTCACTGGTCAAACGGCCCTCATCCATAGCTGTCAAAAGCTCTTCGATGGTAGCGTCCATCAAGTCGCCGGTTGTAAAAAGCTCATTCAATTTCTCGGTTTTTGTCGATATTTCGCTTTCAGCAGCAACAAAGCTCCCTGCAGAAGACAAAAGTGTCAGCACCATCAGCCACACCACGACGCGCTTCAGGGATGAGCGCATGGTCAACACTCCTTTTCATAATATTCCTCACCCGGCTATCCCAGACTGATCGGAATGGGCGCATGAAGTGTCATAGTATCCCGCGTTACAATACAGTCATAAGCCAGAGCCTCAACGCCGTGACCGACTGCATCGCGAAGCGCAGCAGCAAAGGCGGGATGGCGCTCTGCATTGGGTCGGAAAACGTGCATTTGCCCCATCTGGATGACAAAGAGGACATAGGCCCGGAGGCCCCGTTCTGCAAGCTCTGACAGCTCCCGCAGATGCTTCACGCCGCGTTCCGTCGGTGCATCGGGAAAGCTGGCCACACCGTCATGCTCCAATGTTACGCCCTTGACCTCCAGATAGCCTTCCTGTCCCGCTTCGTCGCGGACAAAGAAATCAAGGCGCGAGCTTCCGAACACAGTCTCCGGCTTCACGGTTCCCAGCCGGCCCAGGCCAGGCAGGGACAGAGTTCCCGTCAGCAGGGCTTCCTTTGTCACCCGGTTGGGCGCCTGAGCGTCCATATTGACCAGCAGCGGCGGTGCTTTTTCCCGCTGCTTTTCCACGGCGATGAGGGAATAGGCCAGCTTTCTGCTGCCCATGCGGCCGGTGAAATCCTCCAGATAGACCCGTGCGCCGGGTAAAAGCAGTTCCCCGCAGCGTCCGGTGTTTTTCACGTGCACCGTCATTTCTGCGCCGTCCAAGCGGACACGGGCGACAAACCGGTTGGGACGCTCCAGAAAGACAGCAGAGCGAATATTTGTATAGATCATGGTTTGTATCCTTAAAACAGCTTTATCGCTGCAAACGGCAGTTTCCACTTCATTCGTTCAATTATAGCAGAAAAGTCTGCCTTTCGCAATCGCAATTCTGTATTTTCTGCATTACCTGACAGTTTTTTCGACAGCGGTACAGCTTTGCAGCTCGGGTGGATGATTTCTGTATTTTTACAGATTGACGGAAAATAGAAAATATGGTAAACTGTAGATATGAATCCGCATAGAATCAAACAGTATATTGGCCCGTGTCCTTGTTTGATTGTTGATTCTGAACAAATACTCTACCCTGGCGGGCCGTCAGCCCACCCACAGGAGACTATGAAACATCTGAAACGCTTTTTTGGCTACCTGTTTGCCGTCCTGTTAAATCTGTTTTTTCATCTTCATTGGTCGGTTCCTGTATGGCTTCTTCTGGTTCTGCATTTCTGGCAGGGCTGGCATATCCGCTGGTTCTGGATCGCCCTCGGCCTTTGGGCTCTGTATGTCACGGGTAGGACTGTCATTTTTTCCCTGCTGCACCGGGGCGGTCAGGGGCCGGACCCCAAAACGCGCAACCGCAATCCCTATTCCAGAAAGAACAAGGATGTTTTTCCCCCTGCCGGCAAAAGCAATCAGTAATTAACCCGTGCAGGGTAATTTATTTTCATTTTGTATTCTGTTTTACATGAAAGGAGAACAATATGGGACTTATCAAAGCTGGAATCGGAGCCTTGGGTGGTACGCTGGCCGATCAGTGGAAGGAATTCTTCTACTGTGAAGCACTGCCGAAAAATGTGCTGATGGTCAAGGGCCAGAAGCAGATCACCTCACGTTCCTCCAATACCAAGGGTAACGACAACATTATCTCCAACGGATCCGGCATCGCCGTCGCTGACGGCCAGTGCATGATCATCGTGGAGCAGGGTAAGATCGTCGAGGTCTGCGCCGAGCCGGGCCAGTTCACCTACGATTCCTCCACCGAGCCCAGCATCTTTACCGGCAAGCTGGGCAACTCCATCAAGGAGACTTTCAAGACCATCGGCAAGCGTTTTGCCTACGGCGGCGACACCGGCAAGGATCAGCGCGTCTACTACTTCAACACGAAAGAGCTGATCGACAACAAGTTCGGCACGCCCACGCCCATTCCCTTCCGCGTGGTCGACCGCAACATCGGTCTGGATATCGACGTTTCCGTCCGCTGCAGCGGCGTTTACTCCTACAAGATCGCCGATCCCCTGCTGTTCTACACCAACGTGTGCGGCAATGTCAGCAACGAATACACCCGCGAGGAGATCGACGGCCAGTTGAAGACGGAATTCATCTCTGCCCTCCAGCCTGCCTTTGCCAAGATCTCCGAGCTGGAGATCCGTCCGTCGGCGCTTCCCGGTCACGCTGAGGAGCTGTCCCAGGCCATGAACGATGCCCTGACCAAAAAGTGGGGCGAGCTGCGCGGCCTGACGATCGTGTCCATCGCCATGAATCCCATCACCCTCACCGAGGAAGATGCCGCCCTCATTAAGCAGGCACAGCGCACCGCCATTATGCGCGACCCGACCATGGCAGCCGCAACGCTGGTAGGTGCCCAGTCCGATGCCATGAAAGCGGCTGCCGAGAATAAAAACGGCGCCATGATGGGCTTTATGGGCATGGGAATGGCCCAACAGGCTGGCGGCATGAACGCCCAAAACCTCTTTGCCATGGGCCAGCAGCAGCAAGCCGCACAGCCGCAGGCAGCCCCGGCAGCACCCACCGCAAACACCTGGAAGTGCGCCTGCGGCGCGACGGTCTCCGGCAAATTCTGCCCCGAATGCGGCGCGAAGAAGCCCGAACCCGCCGCTGCCAACAGTTGGAAATGCAAGTGCGGCGCGACGGCCACCGGAAAGTTCTGCCCCGAGTGCGGCTCTCCCAAGCCTGCCGAGGATACCGGCTGGACCTGCTCCTGCGGCGCGGTGAACAAGGGCAAGTTCTGCTCCGAATGCGGCGCAAAGAAACCCGCCGGAGAACCCCTCTACAAATGTGACAAGTGCGGTTGGGAACCCAAGGACCCGAAGCATCCCCCGAAATTCTGTCCCGAGTGCGGCGATATTTTTGATGACAGCGACATTCAATAAGAACGGAGGACCCGTCTATGGCAGCTTTGCTGGAGTATAAATGTCCCTGCTGCTGCGGTGCCATTTCCTTTGACAGCAGCGTTCAGAAGATGAAGTGTCCCTACTGCGACTCAGAGTTTGAAATAGACGCACTGAGAGCGCAGGATGAGGTGCTGAAGCAGGAGCAGGAGCAAACAGAAGATATGTCCTGGGACACCGGCGCAGGAAGCGACTGGCAGCCGGGAGAAACCGAGGGGATGCGGATCTATACCTGCAAATCCTGCGGCGGCGAGATCGTCGGCGATGCAAACACCGGTGCCACTGCCTGTCCTTATTGCGGCAACCCAGTGGTCATGTCCGGCGCTTTTGCCGGTGCCTTGCGTCCCGATCTGGTTATTCCCTTCAAGCTGGACAAGGAAGCGGCCAAAAAAGCCTTTGCCAAGCATCTGCAGGGAAAGCGGCTCCTGCCCAAGGCATTCAAGGACGAAAACCATATCGACGAGGTCAAGGGCGTCTATGTCCCCTTCTGGCTGTTCAACGCCGAGGCTGACGCCGACCTGCGCTACCGTGCCACCCGCGTACACTCCTGGTCTGACAGCAATTATGATTACACCGAGACCCAGTATTTTTCCGTCCTGCGCTCCGGCTCTCTTGCTTTCGACAACGTCCCTGTTGACGGCTCGTCAAAGATGGCCGACGATTTGATGGAATCCATCGAGCCTTTCGATCTGCGCGGTGCCGTCGATTTCCAGACGGCCTACCTGGCAGGCTACCTGGCGGACAAGTACGACGTGACCGCCGAGGAGAGCATCAACCGCGCCAACCAGCGCATCCGGGAAAGCACCGAGGACGCCTTCCGCGGCACCGTTAATGGCTATGCCACGGTGCTGCCGGAGCACTCCAACCTGCGTCTGAAAAACGGCAAGGCAAAATATGCCCTCTACCCTGTCTGGCTTCTGAACACCACCTGGCAGAATCAGAAATTCACCTTTGCCATGAACGGCCAGACCGGCAAATTCGTCGGAAATCTCCCCATGGACAAAGGGGCTTTCCGGAGATGGTTCTGGGGTGTGACTGCCGCTGTGACGGCTGCGGTCTACGGGCTCATGTGGCTAGTACATCTGCTGTAAGGAGGGGTGACAATGAAGAAACGGATCC
>CAMGRA010000041.1 GCA_946061345.1 uncultured Clostridia bacterium
TTACTGTTCGGACTCGGCCAGCTCCTTCAGCGCGTCCTTGCGGCTGAAGTTGGCGCGGCCCTTTTCGTCGAAGCCCATGAACTTGACCCAGGTCATGTCGCCCACGTTGAGGACGTCCTCGACCTTTTCCACGCGGCGGTTTTCCAGCTTGGAGATGTGGACCATGCCGTCGTGACCCGGCGCGATCTCCACGAATGCGCCGATGGGCAGGATGCGGACGACCTTGCCGTAGTACAGAGCGCCCACCTCGGGCACGAAGCAGATGTCGTCGATCATCTTCTTGGCGGCGTAACCGGCGGCGCTGTCGACAGCGGCGATAAAGACGTTGCCGTCGTCGTCGATGTCCACCTTGGCGCCGGTGTCGGCGCAGATCTTCTGGATGGTCTTGCCGCCGGAGCCGATGACCTCGCGGATCTTATCCACGGGGATCTGCATGGAGATCATCTTGGGGGCGTACTCGGAGACCTCGGGACGCGGCTGGGCGATGCAGGGCAGCATGACCTGCTCCAGAATCTCCAGACGGGCCTTGCGGCAGCGTTCCAGAGCGTCGGCAATGATCTCCATGGTCAGGCCCTTGTTCTTCAGATCCATCTGAATGGCGGTGATACCCTCGGTGGTACCTGCAACCTTGAAGTCCATTTCGCCGTGGAAGTCCTCCACGCCCTGAATGTCGGTGAAAGTTCTCCACTCGCCGGTCTCCTGATCGGAGATGAGGCCGCAGGAGATACCTGCCACCGGGCGCTTGATGGGCACGCCGGCGTCCATCAGAGCCAGAGTGGAGCCGCAGATGGAGCCCTGGGAGGTAGAGCCGTTGGAGGACAGAACCTCAGAGACCACGCGGATGGCGTAGGGGAACTCCTCCACGCTGGGGATGACGGGCAGCAGAGCCTTTTCCGCCAGAGAGCCGTGACCGATCTCGCGGCGGGAGGTGGAGCGGGCGGCACGGGCCTCGCCGGTGGAGAAGGACGGGAAGTTGTAGTGGTGGATATAGCGCTTGGTGTCCTCCTGATAGATGGTGTCCAGCTTCTGGGCGGCGGACAGGGTGTTCAGGGTGCAGATGGACAGAACCTGGGTCTGGCCGCGGGCAAAGAGGCCGGAGCCGTGGACTCTGGGCAGAACGCCGACCTCGGCGTCCAGGGGACGGATCTCGTCCATCTGGCGGCCGTCGACACGCTTGCCGGCCAGGAGCCACTTCTTGACGACCTTCTTCTGCATCTTATACAGGCAGACGTCGATATGCACGTCGAAGTCCTCGTACTTCTCGGCGAACTTCTCGGCGAAATCGCGGCGGGCGGCGGTCAGGCGCTCCTCGCGGATGTTCTTGTCGTCGGTGTCCAGGGCGTATTCGATCTGATCCATGCCGTAGGCGCACAGGTCGTCCAGCAGGTCGTGATTGACGGCGGCCTTTTCAAAGGTGAACTTGGGCTTGCCGATGGTCTCGACGATGGTGTTGATGAACCTGACGACCTCCATGTTGGTCTCGTGGGCGATGCGGATGCACTCGAGGACCACATCCTCGGGAGCTTCCTTGGCTTCCGTCTCGATCTGCACGACCTTTTCAAAGGTGGAGGAGACGCACACGAAGCAGTCACCGGCGGCGCGCTGATCGGCGGAGGGGTTGATGACGTACTCGCCGTTCACATGGGAGACGTTGGTGGTGGAAATGGGGCCGTTCCAGGGCACGTCGGAGCAGGCCACGGAGATGGAAGCGCCGATGGCGGCGACGATCTCCACGGGGTTGTCGTAGTCGTTGGCCAGGACGGTGCAGGTGACCACCACGTCGTTGCGCAGCTCGTCGTCAAAGAGGGGGCGCATGGGGCGGTCGATGATGCGGCTGTTGAGGATGCCGCGCTCGGAGGGCTTGCCCTCGCGGCGGTTGAAGCTGCCGGGGATGCGGCCCACGGAGTACATCCGCTCCTCAAACTCGATGGTCAGGGGGAAGTAGTCAATGCCGGGCTTGGGGTCGGGAGAGCAGGTGACAGTGACCAGGACCGTGGTGTCGCCGTAGCGGCAGATGCACTCGGCGTCGGCCAGCTCGGCCACCTTGCCGGTCTCCACGGTGAAGGGACGGCCGCCGATCACGGTCTCAAAGACATGATGGTTGGGGTACTGTTTTCTGGTGATCATGGGATAACCTCCTGTAAAATATAGTGTCCACGGGAGGTTTAGCACTTGAAGCCGCGGCCGAAAAGCCTATGCAGGAACGGCTGTTGTAGGGGCGGCTATCAGCCGCCCGCCGACCACAGAACCGTCCCTTATCGGCGTGCCGACTGCAAAGCGGATGCTCTGCATGGGCGGACAGGGTCGGCTGCGCAGCCGTTGGCGAGGAACGAGCCTTACGGATGCGGCGTGCCCCTTGCGGGTGCCGCCCCTACGGACGTAGGGCGTTTCGACGGGCCTCGGAATGACAAAATGTCGGCCGTGCCTTCAACTGCTAAACGTCACTCCCGTGCGCGGGGAAAAGGGGTCTTGCGGAGAATGTATCTGCCGGAGTGAAAAAACCGGGCGGCCGGTGGGCCGCCCGATGAGCGCTATTACTTACGGATGCCCAGCTTTGCAATGATGGAGCGATAACGGTTGATGTCCTTCTTTGCAAGATAGTCGAGCAGGCTGCGGCGCTTACCGACCATCATGAGCAGGCCACGGCGGGAATGGTTGTCGTGCTTGTGCTCACGCAGGTGCTCGGTCAGCTCGTTGATGCGGGCGGTGAGAATGGCGATCTGGACCTCGGGGGAGCCGGTGTCGCCCTCATGGGTCGCGTACTCGTTGATGATAGCGGTTTTCTTTTCCTTCTGGATCATGGTTTTTCCACCTTTCAAATAATTGTCCTGCGGCTAAGTCGGGGATGGCGGAATGCTGTTTTCAGCGGTATCCCGGGACTGGGCACGCGGATGTTGTCTGACGAAGCCGTCAGCCGTACTATAGTAGCATAATTTCAGGGGAAAGTAAAGAAAAATTTTTCGGAAAAAGGAGCTTTTTCCTCAATCTGCACACCCTCCAGGGTCAAAAGGGCCCGTTTTGCCTCCAAACCGGCGGAAAATCCGCCCAGGCCCGAGGCGGCGACCACCCGGTGGCAGGGCACAAGGATCAAAAGGGGATTTTTCCCCACGGCCTTGGCGACGGCGCGGCAGGCGGAGGGCTGTCCGACGGCCTCGGCCAGAGCGCCGTAGGTCACGACTCTGCCGCAGGGGACCCGGGACAGGGCGGACCAGACCTTCTGCTGAAAGGCCGATCCGTAGGGCTGGGCCGCTACGGTAAATTCTGTCCGTTTTCCGGCAAAATATTCTTGCAGCTCCAGGGCGGCCTGCTCCGTAACGGGGTCAGGACGGTCCTGTTCCGCCGCCGGTACCGGTTCGATCTGCCGCAGCAGACCCTCCTTGGCCCACAACTTCAGAATTCCGATGGGCGAGGTCAGATACCGGACGCTCACGGCCGGAAATCCAGGGTCAGGGAGGACACGCCGGTCTGCAGCGGGTGGTAGGCCACCCCCGCAGCGTCCAGCATCCGCTTGGAGGCCAGGTTGGCCGGGGTGCCGTCGTACTTGTCCGACAGGTAGATGATCTCCCGGATGCCGCACTGGATAATGGCCTTGGCGCACTCGTTGCAGGGGAACAGGGCCACATACAGCCGCGCCCCCCGCAGCACACGGCCGCCGGCGTTCAGGATGGCGTTGAGCTCAGCGTGGACGACGTAGGGATACTTGGTATTCTCTCCCTCCCGCGCCCAGGGGAACTCATCGTCGCTGCAGCCGTTGGGAAAGCCGTTGTAGCCGGTGGAAATGATAATATTGTCCGGGGAAACGATGCAGGCTCCCACCTGGGTGCCGGGGTCCTTGCTCCGCTGGGCAGCCAGCAGGGCGATGCCCATAAAATACTCGTCCCAGGAAATGTAATTTTCACGTTTCATATTCTCACCCCAATAAAAAACTCAGAGCCTCCACACCGAAGAAGGAGATCAGTGTCACTGCCGTACCTGCGATGAGGACGCCTACCAGGATGGTGGGCAGGGCGCGCTTCATGCGCATCTCCATCAGCGCAGCGATCAGGGCACCGGTCCACGCGCCGGTGCCGGGCAGCGGAATGGCGACGAACAGGCACAGGCCAATAGTCTCGGATTTCTTGACCTTGCCGCTTTTCCGCCAGGCGCGGTCCTCAAATTTGTTGGCGATCTTCGCCAGCCGGGGATAGCGCTTCATCCACTGGAAGATCTTGCGGATAAACAGCAGGATGAAGGGGATGGGCAGCAGATTGCCCACCACCGCCAGCAAAAACACCAGCCACGGCTCCAGACCTGCGGCGATACCGTAGGGAATGGCACCGCGCAGCTCAATGACGGGCACCATGGAGATAAGGAAAGTGATCAGAGCCTTTTTCAGCATAGGTGTACTCCTAAATAGAATCAATGTTACGCGGGAGGGGAATGGATGCAGGGGCTGTCGGCAGCCCGCGCACAGGTACGGTTGTTTTGTTCAGTGAACAGTGAACAGTGAAAAGTGAATAGTGAATAGTGAATAGTGAATGACGGAGGTGTCTGCTTCGCAGACGAATGACAATAAACGGCGTGCCGGGGTCGTCGCGCCCTACGGTTCACTGATCTGTAGGGGCGGCTATCAGCCGCCCGCTATAACGCACGCCCCCGTAGGGGCTGGCCTCCCGGACAGCCCGCCGCCAAAAACCACCGTCCCTACGGATACTGCCGGGGTACGCGGGCGGCTGATAGCCGCCCCTACACAGGGATACTCCGGGAATGCAGTAACTCAGACCAATCTCGAACCGGCGGGGACGGCGTCGTCCAGCATGATAAGATGGAGCTGATCGCCCCGTTCGGCGGACAGGAGCATACCGCTCGATTCCTGCCCCATCATCTTGCGCGGCGGCAGATTGGTGACGGCCACCAGGGTCTTGCCCAGCAGTTCCTCCGGCTCGTAGAATTTGGCGATGCCCGACAGGATCTGACGGGGGGTGCCGGTGCCGTCATCCAGGGTAAATTTCAGGAGCTTTTCGGATTTTTTCACCTTTTCGCAGGTCAGAACCTTGACCACGGTCATTTCCACCTTGCAGAAATCGTCGAAGGAGACCGGGGGCAGCGGCTCGGGCAGCGGAGCCTCTTCCGGCTCATGGGGCTTCGCGGTGAGAGCCTCCAGAGCCGCCAGCTCCTTTTCCGCATCGATGCGCGGGAACAGGGCGGGACCCGCGGTCACTTCCGCGTCGCGGGCAAGGCCGCCGAAAGCGCCCAGGCTGTCCCAGTCGGAGGCCGTTGCGCCGATGCGCTTCAGAATTTCCTCCACCGTGTCGGGCATAAAGGGCCGCAGCAGACCGGCGCAGATGCGCACGGTCTCCAGCAGGTGATACATGACGCAGGCCAGACGGGGCCGCTTGCTCTCGTCCTTTGCCAGGATCCACGGCGCTGTCTCATCAATATACTTGTTGGCCCGGGAGATAACGGCGAAGACCTCGCTCAGGGCGTTCTGGAAGGCATAGTGCTCCATCTGCGTCTCGTAGCGGCCACGCAGAGCACCGGCGGCCTGCACCAGAGCATCGTCCTGGGCGGCATCGTATTCCTGCTCCACGGGCAGCTTGCCGCCGAAATACTTCTGCACCATGGCTACCGTGCGGGAGACCAGGTTGCCCAGGTCATTGGCAAGGTCCGTGTTGATGCAGGAGATCAGCAGCTCATTGGAGAAATTGCCGTCGGAGCCAAAGGGGAAGGAGCGCAGCAGGAAGAAGCGCAGGGCGTCGGTGCCGTAGCGCTCAGCCAGCAGATAGGGATCGACCACATTGCCCTTGGACTTGGACATCTTGCCGCCGTCGAGCAGCAGCCAGCCGTGGCCGTAGACCTTTTTGGGCAGGGGCATGCCCATGCTCATGAGCATAGCGGGCCAGACGATGGAATGGAAGCGGACGATCTCCTTGCCCACAAAATGAACATCGGCGGGCCAGAATTTTTCATAGTCCTGATAACGGTCGTTCTGGAAGCCCAGGGCGGTGGTGTAGTTGAACAGGGCGTCCACCCACACGTAGACCACGTGGCCCGGGTCAAAATCCACGGGAACGCCCCAGGTGAAGCTGGTGCGCGAGACGCACAGATCCTCCAGGCCCGGGTCGATGAAGTTGTTGACCATCTCGTTGACGCGGCTTCTTGGCTCCAGGAAATCCGTCTCGGTCAGCAGCCTGCGCACGGGGGCGGCATACTTGGAGAGGCGGAAGAAATAGGCCTCCTCCTCTGCCGGCTGACACTCGCGGCCGCAGTCGGGGCATTTGCCGTCCTTGAGCTGGCTCTCGGTCCAGAAGGATTCGCAGGGCGTGCAGTACATGCCCTTGTAGGCACCCTTGTAGATGTCGCCCTTATCGTACATGGCCTTGAAGATCTTCTGGATGGCGGCAACGTGATAGTCGTCGGTGGTGCGGATGAAGCGGTCGTAGGAGATGTTCATCAGCTTCCACAGATCCAGAACGCCCTTCTCGCCGGTGACGATGTTGTCCACGAACTGCTGCGGCGTGACCCCGGCGGCCCGGGCCTTGTCCTCGATCTTCTGACCGTGCTCGTCGGTGCCCGTCAGGAACATGACATCACAGCCCCGCAGCCGTTTGTAGCGGGCCATGGTGTCCGTGGCCACGGTGCAGTAGGTGTGGCCGATGTGGAGCTTGTCCGAGGGGTAGTAGATGGGCGTGGTGATATAGAATTTTTCCTTGCAGGTATCGCACATAGTCGTAGCCTTCTTTCGAAATGATTATCGTTTTCGCAGCCGGTAATAGAGCCAGAGGATCAGGGTGCCCGTCGTTATGCCCGCCAGGTCGATCCAGATGTCCCGGACCTGGGAGCCGCGTCCGGCGACGAAAAGCTGCAGGGTTTCGTCACACAGGGCGAGGAACAGACCGGCGGCGAGGGGCTTGAGCAGGAGGAAGTTTTTCGCCCGGTAGAGGGCACCCGTCAGCAGCCAGCCGAGGACGGCATATTCGCCGAAGTGGGCCAGCTTCCGCAGGAGAGTGTGGGTCATCCACGGGAAAATTTTCTGAACATAGTAGAGCAGGCCCAGGCTTTCCGCCCGGCTTTCCGTGGCGGTGCGCGAGGACTGCCAGAAGATCAGACCCATCCAGAGGAAGGTCAGCAGGAGCCAAAGCCACAGTTTCTTTTTTTTCAAAAAATCGCCTCCAGGATTCTTGCGTGAGCCGCAGGCGGTACGGCCGTATCCCTGCGGGAAATACGGTATAATATGCACATTATAATTTAGTATACCATAGATAGCCGGAAAAGGCAACGAATTTCCTGCTTTTTCCGCCGGCTCATATTTTTCACTTTCTCTTGACCGCCGACCCTTTCCGGGATAAAATGGGGTTGTATATGATCTTGCGCGGCTGTTTGCCGCAGAACGGAACTGCTTATGAAAATTCTGATAAAAAATACCCTGACCTTTCTTTTGCTTCTGGCTCTGCTGGCAGGACTGCTGCCAGCGGCCTCTGCCGCCGGCAGCTTTACCCTGCAGAGCGGCGCGCGGCTCTTTGCGGTGACGGACC